>CADAXH010000006.1 GCA_902791785.1 uncultured Ruminococcus sp.
GCAGGATATGCATGGATCAGTTCATGGTAGATGTAACTGATATACCGGAAGTAAAAGCAGGAGACTCTGCAGTAATATTCGGAACAGACGGAAAACTAAGCATTTCTGCCGACGAAGTGGCAAATGAATGCGATATTCTGAATTATTCACTTGTCTGCGGTATTGACAGCCGTGTTCCGAGAGTATATATCAAGGATGGAAACATACAAAAGATTTTCTCATATATAAGCTTCCCGTATGAATGGTAAAAAAAGACCAGCGCCAAAAGTGCCAGTCGAAAAAACAAATCCAAAGAATCGGTTATTTGCCGGAAATCTTTGGATTTTTTTTGTTTTTACTTATGTAATTGTTTTGTTATTGCTGAGTAACTGCCGCTGTAGTCTCGGCTGCTGTAACCTCGTTTGGAATAAACTCAACATTTTCATATGCAAGGTTATTCTTTTCAAGCAGTTCTCCGCAGTACTTGTCAAGCAGGCTGTCCTCAATGGAAGCTATATAATCTTCTTTGACCTGATCTTTTACATCTTCGAATTTTGCCCATGGATTTTCGTTGTATCTTTCATATTCAACAATCATCCAGCCATTGGGACTGTGAATCGGTGTATCATATGTTTCGCCAATCTCAAGAAGCTTATTTCTGAAAATATTTACAACTGTTCCCTGATATACATAGAACAAATACTCATTGTAGAATCCGTATGCTTCAGATTTCTTGTCAGCATTCTTGTCCATACCCTTTTCGGTATATTTTGCCTCAAGTTCTTCAAGATACTTGTCCAGATCGTCAAATTTCGGCATAGCATCAAGGTCTGTCTTGGAGAAGGTACCGTCAGTTGTATAATAAGGAGCCAGTGTATATCCGTCTTCCTGTGTATACTTTTCCAGAATCTGCTTCTGTATATCACTGAATGAAGTACCGCTTTTTGCCTTTTCGATAAAAGCTTTTGCATCTTCAAATGCATTAGCAACTTCTTCATCGTCAGCCTGATCAAGAACTTCTATAAGTGCGGTATTGAATACGTATCCTACCGGTGTTGCATAATTCATGGAATTCTCAGCAAAGTATTCAATAAGCTGGTTGTCTGAAACTTCAAGTTCGCTGACCAGACGCTCTCTGACTTTGCTTGTGTATATACCATATTTTGTCAACTCGTAAATAAAGTTGTCAGTAACACCAATTCCGTCTTTCCATGCGTTGTATCCGCCCTCGTCTTGGTATGTGTGATCGATCTGTGCCATGTAGTTGAGAGCAGCAAGTTCAATTGATTCCTCTGATACGGATTCATCAATTGATTTAAGATAATCTTCAAGGATCGGAATAAGACAATATGCATTTATTCCAAGTTTGATTACCTTGTCCATGGTCATCTGGTTGTTCTTGATATACTCATAATTGTGCGCATAGAAGTAGTTTACCCATTCCGTTATGTCTCCGGACCAGATATTACCTTTATTCCATGTCGCTACTATTATTTCGCCTTCGTGTTCTTTTTTATCGTTGTTTTTATTGCATGAAACACAAAGGAGTATTACCATCGCAATTGCAATGAAGAAGCTTAAAAATCTTCTTATTCTCATAAAAAATTACTCCAAAGTATATTATTCTTCAGGATCTGAAAATTCAATTTTGAATTCCGTTCCGCAAAACGGGCATTCAAGATTGTCCGGATCGTCGGTTGAAACAAGTTCAAACTCTGCTCCGCATTTAGGGCAATTGACTAAAGGAATATCTTCGCAGAAATTGTCGTCATACTCGTCATTGGCATTCGGAAATACGACGCTTTCAATCTCCTGAATGTTGTAGTCAATCGTCTTTATATAACTCTCAAGACGGTCAATTCTCGACTGCAGCTCGCATATACACTTTGAAGCCTCTTTCAAGGCTTCAGTGAGTTCTTTTATTGTATTGTCTTTTGAGTCGCTGGTGTTCTTATCGACAAAAACCATCGATTATACTCTGCCTATGTATTCACCAATTCTTGTATCGATTTTAACCTTTGTTCCGACATCGATAAAGAGAGGAACCATAATAACAGCACCTGTTTCAAGTGTTGCTGGCTTGTTTGTATTCTGAGCTGTATTGCCCTTAACACCGGGTTCGCTTTCAACTACTTCGAGTTCTACGAACATAGGAGGTTCTACGCTGAATACGCTTCCTTTGTAAGAAAGGATCTTGCACATCATCTCTTCCTTGACGAATTTGAAGTTGTCAGGAAGCATTTCCTTGGAAACAGGAACCATGTCATATGTGTCCATGTCCATGAAATAATAGATATCGCCGTCATTGTAGCTGTACTGCATATCTCTCTTGTCAATTGTAGCTGAATCAAACTTATCTGTAGGGCTGAATGTTGTTTCTGTAACAGCGCCTGTAATTACATTTTTAAGTTTTGTACGAACAAAAGCCGCACCTTTACCAGGTTTAACATGCTGGAACTCGACTACCTGAAGTACCTGTCCATCATACTCAAATGTAACACCGTTTTTGAAATCGCCGGCTACTACCATAAATATTATCCTCCGATAAAATTAATTTACTTGTCTATTTTATATTATATTGTCGAATTATTCAAGTGTTTTGAGCAAAAACGAGCGTGCACACAAACATGATTCTATTCAAAGTCCGCAACATCGGAACCTGACAGGGCTGCAAGACCGTAAATCAAGGCCTGTTTTGCAGATTCACTGACTTCAGGATCGGGACTTTTTATTTTCGGAAGAAGTTCTCTGTAGAGAGCTCCCTTGATTGTAATATCTTTCAGAAGTTCCTGTTCATCCACAAGCGGAATTGTCCTGTCCTGAATTTCAAGATAGTATGTTCCTATATCTTCCGAAGTTATCTTCTTTGATGCAGAAACAATATTCTGGTCAACAGCACCAGTTAGCACCACCCTAAGAAGGGTTTCGCTTCCGAGTGACTGTTTTGCCATCTCATGCTTTATTCTTGCAACTACTTCATCCTTTGACTCCACAGCCGTGATGTCCAGGTTTATTTTCTCATATCTTCTCCTGCAGACTCTCTTGTAAGAGAATGTCGGTACCCATCTTCCGAAGCTGTTTTTCTCAAAATCTACGGATATGACACCTTTTTTTCCGCATTCGTCAAATGATCTCCCCTCGGGACAGCCGGAATAGGCATAATATGTATTTCCTGCCTTTTTGACTTCTGTTCCTTCGTGTACATGACCGAGAGCGGCATATTCGCAATTTGTCCTTGCTATATCTTCTTCACTGATCGGACAGTATTTTGACGAAGAAGAGTAGATATCTGCGTGAGCAGCAAGTATGTTTATATAATCAGGATTAGTGTCGATTGAGTGAGTAATAGGATTCTTTTCCATACTCTCCTGAGTGAAAGCCCATCCGTATACACAGACTTTTATGTCAGGAAAATTGAATACCTGCAGTTCGTTGCGATTGAAAATGTATACATTGCTAGGAAAAACCGACTTAGAGTATGCGCTTTTGTCACTGTAAAAGTCATGGTTTCCGGGAGCAATCACAAATTTGCAGAACGGAACTGAAGAAAACTGGGAATTCATGAATTCTATAGTTTCTTTTGTAACAAACTCGCTGTCAAACAGGTCTCCCGAGATTATAACAATGTTTGCGTTTTCGTTGCTGGCAATTGCGATGATATTTGAAAAAGTGCCTCTGAGTTCTGCTTTTCTTGCCATTGCCTTGTTGGCGTCAAGCAGTGAAAAAGGAGAGTCAAGATGAAGATCTGCCGTGTGTATTATTCTTGGCATCTATGTTTCCTTTCTTTATTTCATGTTGCAGCAAATTGTGTATGTACCGCTCTTGAAGCTGAGAAGGAACTCGTCGTTTGAGAGTTTTTCCTTGATGTTCAATTCTGTACCTGTGCTGTCTGCAACTTTAAATTCTGAACAGTTTTTCGGCAGGTAAAGGTTTCCTGTACAACCGAAAGGAATAGTTATTACGGTCTTAGCGCTGTTTTCGCTTATTTCCCATGAACATGCAACTGTACCGTACATGCTCTCATGTGAAGCTTTGGCATATTTCATTCCGCACTTAAGAGCCGGTCTGAATTCTGTTGTATGGAAGCCTGGGTCAGACTCGACCGGAGATATACCTGCAACATATTTGTACATGAATGCAGACAGATCCGAGAACATATGATGGTTGTGAGAACCGAGACCGTTCCAGCACTCCCAAAGTGTTGTCGCGCCTCTGTTTATCCATTCCTGGCAGCCCGGGAAGGTTCTCTGTGCTATCATCCTCTGGCCAATATATCCGAGTCCTGCTGAACCAAGTGTATGCATTACAAACTTGCATCCGAGAATACCGAAATCGAGATGCCAGTCTTTAAGTTCAATCTGTTCAACAAGCTTGTCAAACAGTCCCTGTCTCTCGCCCGGTTCATTCAGACCGAAGTAGAGCATAGTTGCTGTGGCAGTCTGACAATCGCCTTTGACTGTATATGTCTTGCTGTCGAAATACTTGTTTCTGAAAGCAGTTTTAATCTTCTTGGCAAGATCGGAATAGTATTTGACATCGTCTTTCTTTCCGAGTCTTGAAGCTATGCTTGATGAGAGTTTTGCAGCATTGTAGAAGAATGCTGTATCGGTAACTTCTGTCGGACATTTGAATGATCCCATGTTTTTGCTTATAGCCGGACCTTCAAACGGAGCGCACCAGTCTCCCAGACCATAATTCAGCGTATAGTCTGTAGTCATACTCTCCATGAAATCGCAATTCTTCTTTATGGCTTCATAGTTTGCTTCAAGAATGCTTTCGTCACCTTCATACAGATAGATGTTGTATGGAACATTTACAAGTGCGCTTGACCAGTCAGGGCCGTTCATGCTGTTGTATCCCCATCCGGTTGACGGAACAACGCACGGAATCTGACCTGCAGGTCTCTGTGAATCTCTCAGGTCCCTGCTCCATTTTGTAAAGAATGCGGCTGAACCGAAATTCATGAGCATCTGTTCACTTGAAATTGAAGCGTCACCCGTCCATCCGTTTTTCTCTCTGTGAGGACAGTCGGTCGGGATTGATTCCATATTTGATACGCTTGACCAGAAGCAGAGGCTCTGAAGCTTGTTCAGAAGATCGTCTGAGCATTCAAAATCTCCTGCAACTTTAACTGCAGAACAAATGAACTGAGCAATTACGTCGTCATCTTCAGGCTCATAATCCATACCTGCAATTTCCATGTACTGGAATCCGTGGTAAACGAATACAGGATGCCATGATTCAACTTCGTCACTCTTCTTTGTATATTTGTCCGTCTGGAATCCGTGACTGCGTACAAAACCGCCTATGTTGCTTGTATCGAGTTTTCCTTCTTCACTTATGACGTCTGAATATCTTATTGTAAATTCGGTGCCGGCTTTACCTCTGAAATTGAATAATCCGTATCCTGAACCATTCTGTCCGAAATCGAAAACCCATTTGTCTTCAGTTTTCCACTTTTTGACAGGTCTGAATGTCCTGAAAGGTTTGATCGGTTCAAATTCAGCGTATTCAGTATTAAAAATCGCATAATAAGAACCAACAGACAAATCACTACCAGATCCACTACCGTTATTTGCATCGTAGTGTTCACCATTTCTGATTCCGTTGAAATATATAGGTCCGCCAAGGAGATTCACTTTCCATGAGTCGTCTGTGATTATCTTCTCGGTACTGCCGTCTTCATATTTCACTTTAATTTCTGCAAGGAGTTTTGGAGCGGTTCTCCAGCTTGCCTGTCTTGTGTTCCACGGATCCTCTGCAAAGCAGTTGAACCATCCGTTTCCGAGAACAACACCTATTGTGTTGTCGCCGCTCTTAAGGAATGAAGAAACGTCATACTGCATGTAGTAATCAGTCTTGTCGAATCTTGTAAATCCTGGTGAAAGAACGTCATCTCCGACTTTCTGTCCGTTGATTTCAGCGACAAAATATCCGACACCTATGATTGAAATGTATGCTTCTTTCGGAACGGAGGGAAGAGTGAAATCCTTTCTCAGGTAATGAGCTCTGAGATTGTCCTTGTCATTCTTGATTTTTTCTATTTTCTGTTCAGCTTTGCTGTCATCTTTTCTCTCGGGATAAACTTTTGCGTCGATCCACTTTGCGCTCCATCTTTCGCTGAGTTTTCCGGTTACAAAGCTGCTTGTTCCCATTATTCTTGATCCGGAAGTGCACTCAACTTCTATTTTCCAGTAATATTTTGTCACCGGTTTGAGTTTTTTTGTGCATGTTATGAAGTTTTTCTGAGAACCGAGCATGAGTTTTTTCCATATCAATGTGGAAAAGTCCGGTTTTTCAGAAAGAGTCAGAAGTGCTCTTTTCTGGGAATCGGCGGAAATATCCGTTTCAACCTTGTATGAAAATCTCGGACAGCTGTCTACTCCGCATGGAGTATCAAGATAATTGACGGTCATGTCTTTTATTCTGATTTCGCTCATTTTTCTTCTCCTGTGTTTCGAAATATTTGCGCACTAATTATATCATTTACAAGAATATATAACAAGACAGGGAGTATTGAAAAAGACACAAAAAAGTAATAGAATGATTGTGTAAAAAGCCAATGCTGAAATATAGAAAGGCAAAAAATTGAAAAACGTTAGACTACTGTTTTTAGGAGACGTCGTTGGTCCGTCAGGATCAGAATATGTCTGTACTAACCTGGGAAAAATCATTGATGAAGAGAGAATAGACTTCACAATAATCAACTCGGAGAATTCTGCAAAAGGAAACGGAATAGACAAAGAGTCATCAATTGAGATGCTGAAAAAGGGTGCTGATGTAATAACAACAGGCAACCACGCATTCAAGCAGTACAGTTCTTTTGAACTCTACGAGAATAACTCCAGAATACTGAGACCTGCAAATTTTCCGACAGAACTCAGCGGAAACGGATATGGTATTTTTGAAGGCAACGGATTCTCTGTTCTCGTTATAAATCTTCTGGGAACCGTTAACATGGAACCTCTTTCATGTCCGTTCAGGACAGCAGAAAAAATACTGAAGAATAATGATGGAAAATATGACATTTCTGTAATTGACATGCACGCTGAAGCAACAAGTGAAAAATATGCAATCGCAAGTTATTTTGACGGAAAAGTCGGTGCTGTGATAGGAACGCATACCCATGTTCAGACTGCTGACGAACACATTCTTCCGAAGGGCACTGCATTCATAACAGATGCCGGAATGTGCGGGCCGAAAGAGAGTGCTTTGGGAGTTAAGCCGGAATGCATTATAAAGAAACTGATGAATCATACACCGGTAAAATTTGAATTGTCCGACAACCCGTGTGAGATACATGGAGTGATAGTTGAATTTGACATGACAAAGAAATTGCCAGTTAGTATCGAGAGATATAAATTATAACGAAAATGAAAATATTAAGGCCGCTTATATCAAGAGTGATTTTGGTATAAACAGCCTTAATTTTTAGCTTTAAATCTGGAATTACTTAATTCCTTCGTAATGAGTCCACATTCTGATGATCTTCACTATGTTTTTATCTTCATAGACCTGGTATACAAGACGGTGCTGCATATTTATTCGTCTTAAATAAACACATTCAAATCCAATTAATTTTTCAAAAGATGGCGGGTTTGCAAAAGGATTATCCTCAATTAATTCCAATAGAGCAATTGACTTTTTCAACAAAACCGAATTTTGCTTAATAAGATCAAAATCTTTAGCAGCTTGGCGCGTAAAGATTATTTCCATTTAATCTTCTCGCAGACTTCAACTGGAGTTTTTACACCTTCTTCTATGCTTTCATATATTCCAGGTATTCCAGCCAGATACAAAGACTCAACCAAATTATTGTAATCTTCTTCACTCATAAGAATAACGTTTCCTTCTTTTGTGTTGATGTTCACAATATTGTTATACTTTATGCAGCTTGAAGCGAGCTTGTATAATTCGGAACGCGCATTTGTAATATTTATATTCAACATAGTGATGCCTCCTCTTTACATTCACATTTTACATTCTATTGAAAAAAAGTCAATAAAAACGTACATCATTACGCACGTTTTTTTAAAAATGTGAAATGCGTCTTTAAAATAAAAGGTTTACCATATATAATTAATAGTTGAATTAATTAAAATATATGCTATAATATTAATATATATAAATTCGGAGGTTTTCATGGATAACTATTCAGAGATCTGGTCTATTGTAAAAAAAGCGCTTGAAGAGAAATACTCCCAGGAAATCATGAATCTTTGGTTTAACAAACTTAAGCTTGTTTATCTGGACGACAAATATGCATTTTTTACTGTATCCAGTGCCGATTATCTCATTTCAATTCTCAACTCAAAATACACTGGAGTAATTGAAAACATCTTCGCCGAAAAAATCGGTCTTGATATTCATGCGAAAGTGTACAAGACAGAAACCTATTCCGAAGAAAAGGCAGTTGCCGAATTCAAGGAAAAGGAAGAAAAGAAAGATAATATCGCCGCTGAAATCAATACATACAATACTTACACTGAAGAATACACTTTCGATAATTTCGTAGTTGGTGGATCAAACAGCTTTGCTTACAATGCAAGCCTTGCTGTCGCAAACAATCCGGCTGCTGAATACAACCCCCTCTTAATCTACGGTGACTCCGGTCAAGGAAAAACCCACCTGATGAAAGCAATAATTTCAAAGATCAAAAGAGAAAAACCTTATCTGAATGTACTGTTTATAACCGGCGAGAATTTCACAAACGAATTCCTTGACGCTCTTGCAAAAAAAGAAACCTCTGCTTTTAAAGAAAAATACAGAAACATAGACATGCTGATGATAGACGATATCCAGTTCATAGCAGGAAGAGAAGCTACTCAGGAAGAATTCTTCCACACATTCAATACTCTGTATGAACTGAAAAAACAAATCGTACTGACATCTGACCGGCCCCCGAAAGATATGAAGAATCTTGAAGAGAGGATCAAGAGCAGATTTGAAGGCGGACTCATCGTTGATATCCAGCCGCCGGACACAGAGCTCAGAATCGCTATCTTAAAGAGCAAATGCAACAGCATGAATATAAAACTCTCAAACGATGTTCTCGTATTCATTGCAGAAAACGTCAAGACGAACATAAGACAGATTGAAGGCGCTTTAAAGAAACTTGGTGCTTATTCATTTGTAAACAATGTGGATATTGACGTAGACAAGGCGAAGAGACTTCTTGAAGAATTCATTTCAAGTTCAATGTCTCCTGAACAGACAGCTGAAAAGATCATCAATGCAGTCTCAGTCAAGTACGGAATTAAAAAAGAAGATATAAAAGGAAAGAGCAGATCAAAGGAAATTGCCTGGGCAAGACATGTTTCAATATACCTTATAAGAAACAACACAGAACTCTCACTCCAGACGATAGGAAAGATATTCGGAAGAGATCACTCGACTGTTTTGTCTTCAATTGAAGTTGTAAATAAAGAGATAATGGAAAATCCGGTTTCGGACAATGACATCAAAGAATTGATGCGTGAATTTAAATAAAAATTCCTGTGGATAATTTTTTCCATATATCTGTTGAAAACTGAAATTATTCAGTTATTAATTTCTTTTCATAGTAGGCATATTTGTTGAAATGTTGTTCAGTGGATTTTTCTTATTCAGAAAAGAAAATATTTTTTGAAAGTTTTACACATACTTTTCCTTTTTCAACATGGATTTTTCAACAGTGAAATCAACCTGTAAAAAACTGAAGCTTCTCCACATTTTGTATACTCTGTTTTAACAGGTTTTCAATATAAAAATGCAGTTCTGAAAAATCGAAAAATCTTTCAGTTAAAAAGGAAAAACAGGTTTTCCACAATTTCAACACATACTACTGCTATTACTATTAACCTCATATATTAATATTTTTTCCAAAACCAACAAACAATCGAAAGGAAATTTTGGTATGAAAGTAAGATTTAACAAAGACACACTGCTTATGTGCATCAACCGCTCCCTGGGCTGCGTTTCAGCAGATAAAACATATGGAGCAATTGAAGGAATACTTCTGACAGCCATTGCACCTGACCAGTGCAAAATCAGCGCCTATGACCTCGAAAAGGGCATTAAAACAACAATCGATGCTGATGTCGAAGAAGAAGGAAGCGTAGTTATCAACGGAAACAAGCTTGCTTCAATAGTAAGACTTCTTCCTTCAGACGTAACAATTGAAACAAGTGACGCAGGAGTTGCCACAATTACAAGCGGAAGATCAAGATTCCAGCTCCATTATCTGCCTGGTGAAGATTTCCCTCAGCTTCCGGAATTCTCTCCTGACAGAAGCTTCTCAATTTCTCAGAAGATGCTGAAAACAGTTATTAACCAGACAGCATTTGCAGTCAGCAAGGAAAATGACAGACCATTCCTTACAGGTATGTATTTTGAAGTATATGAAGGAATGTTAAGGGTTGTTGCATGCGACTCATACAGACTCGCAATAAGAAACAGAAAATGCGACACAAAGATTGTTTCAAAGAACGGCGAAACAGAACTTAAGTTCATAGTACCTGGAAAGACAATAAATGAGATTCAGAGACTTCTGGATGACACTGATTCCGAAATCAAATTCTCTCTCACAAGAAAACATGTCATTTTCTCAATGACAATGAAATACGGAGATGTTGAAAAGGAAGCAGTAATATTCTCAAGACTCATCGACTCCAACTATTTCGAGTACGAAAGAGTTATTCCTAAAGAGAGCAAGACATTCGTTACAGTCAGCAGAGAACTTCTTGAAGATGCGCTTGAAAGAGCTTCTCTCGTTACAGAAGACAAGGCTGCAGGCCATACAAAGAGCATTGTTAAATTCAGCGTAAAAGACGAAGTTCTTGAAATTTCCGCAGTTTCAATGAACGGAAAGGTATTCGATGAAATTCCTGCTGAAAAAGAAGGACCTGAAATTGAAATCGGATTTGCCTGCAAATATCTCCTTGAAATACTCAAGGGACCGGATGTCGACACATTGAAATTATCTCTTTCATCACCTCTTATGAGCATGATCATTGAAGATGCAGAAGTAACAGACAAGGACGACAGCTTTGTTTACCTCGCTCTTCCGATGAAGATGAAAGACAACGGCTGATACATATAATGGTATTAAAAAGAGTCATTTTAAATAATTTCAGAAACATAGACTCAGCAGATATCTGTTTTTCGGACGGAATGAACATTATCTGCGGAAGAAATGCCCAGGGCAAGACAAATATTCTTGAAGGAATATACATCTTTGCATGCGGCAAAAGTTTCCGCAAGACAAAATTCAAGGACATGGTGAAGTTCGGTTCGGACAATTGTTCTTTGAGGGTCCTCTTCTCTGATTCAAAAAGAGAAAACGACATGAAGATAAATATATCTGAATCAAAGAGGGAAACTGTCTTAAACAGCATAAAAATTACGAAGCTTTCCGATTTTATGGGACACTTCAGGGCAGTTCTGTTTTTCCCTGAACATTTATCCATAGTAAAAAATGAACCGTCCGTCAGACGAAATTTTCTCGACAACGCAATTTCCCAGCTGAAGCCTCAGTACATGGTTGCAATAAATGATTATGCAAAAATTGTCACTGAGAAGAATTCACTCATAAAGAACTGCGAACAGTATTTTGACTTTGACAATCTGTTTTCCGTTCTTTCGGAGAGGATGGCAAAGTATTCCGGATACATAACTTCAGAGAGAATAAAATACTCAAGATTGCTTTTCGATAAAGTTTCAAGTTTTTTAACGGATATGACAGGCGGGAAGGAACAGGTGTCCTACTCATATGTTTCAAACGCCCTGAAGGGCCAAAATGACATTGAAAACGCATCTCAGATAGAAAAGTGTTACTACGAAGAGATGATGAACAATAAACAGAGAGAATTATCTGCTCAGACAAGCATATACGGATGTCACAGAGACGATGTTGAAATAATGCTTGACGGAACGTCTGCAAAAATGTTTGCTTCGCAGGGCCAGCAGAGAAGCATTGCCCTGGCAATGAAGCTTGCAGAAGGAAGCATATGCGTAGAACAGACGGGAGACAATCCTGTATTTCTTCTTGACGACGTTTTATCTGAACTCGACAGGGAAAGAAAAGATTACATACTGAGCAAAATAAAAGACAGACAGGTAATTATAACTTCATGTGATGAGTCGGATTTTGCCGGAATAGACAATGTCAAAAAGATATATTGTTCAAACGGAACATATTCCGAGAGGTGAGTCATGTACGTACATATTGGAAACGGAAAGATGCTGAGGGTTTCGGATATACTCGGTATCTTTGACACAGACAACTCAACAGTATCAAAAAACACCAGAACCTGGCTGACAGGAAAGGAAAAGAGCGGGAAACTCGAATCGGCCACCGACGAAATACCGAAATCCTTTATTCTCACATTAGATAACAAAGGTGATGAAAGAATATATTTTTCACAGCTTTCATCGTCAACACTTAAGACAAGAGTTGAAAAAATCAACAAAGCACAGTTTTAACGAGAGGACAAAAAATGGACGAAGAAAAGAAAGTTACTTTGACCGAAGAGGAAAAAGAGGAATTATTCAAGGAGAAAGATTCCGAATATGGTGCTGACGCCATAGAAGTTCTTCATGGTCTTGAACCGGTCAGAAAACGCCCCGGAATGTACATCGGATCAACTGCACAGGCAGGACTCCATCACCTTGTCTACGAAATAGTAGACAACTCCATTGATGAAGCAATGGCAGGTATTTGTGACAGAATCGAAGTTATTCTTCACGCTGACGGAAGCTGTTCTGTACAGGACAACGGACGTGGTATACCCGGAGGAATTCAGCAGGAGAGCGGCAGACCTGCTCTTGAACTTGTATTTACGGTTCTTCATGCCGGAGGAAAATTCGGCGGATCCGGATATAAGTTTTCAGGAGGTTTGCACGGCGTAGGCGCATCTGTAGTAAATGCCCTTTCTCTCTGGACCGAAGTCGAAGACAAAAACGACGGAAAGGTTTACACGGAAAGATTTGAAAAGGGTGAAATAGTAAGAGAATTCACTCAGATCGGCGAATGCGATGTTCACGATCACGGCCTGTATGTAAGATTCATGCCGGATCCTGAAATATTTACCGAGACAACTGAATTCGATTATGACGTACTGCTCTCACGTATGCGCGAGCAGGCATTCCTCAATGCCGGAATCACAATCGTTATAACTGATGCCAGAGGCGATGAACTCATTACAAACGAACTGAGATATGAAGGCGGCGTTTCAAGCTTTGTTGAGTATCTGAACTCAATCAAACACTGCAATGTTCTCCATAAGCTCGTATATATGAAATCTGAAAAGGAAAATGCTACAGCCGAAGTCGCACTTCAGTACAACGACGGCTATACAGAGACAGTAATGACGTTTGCAAACAACATCAACACTATCGACGGCGGTACACACGAAACAGGTTTCAAAATGGCTCTTGCAAAAGTAATCAATGATTACGCAAGGGCAAAGGGAGTCCTCAAAGAAGGCGAGAAGCCACTCTCGGGCGAAGACGTAAGAGAAGGAATTACGGCAGTTGTTTCAGTCAAGCTTACAGACGCTCAGTTTGAAGGCCAGACAAAAACGAAGCTCGGCAATTCGGACATGAGCTCCTTCGTAAACAAACTCGTTACAAACAAACTCAGTGAATTCTTTGAAGAGAATCCGAGTTCCGCAAAAGCAATTGTTGAAAAGGCAACTGCAGCGAGAGCAGCAAGAGAAGCGGCAAGAAAGGCAAGAGAACTTACAAGAAGAAAGAGTGCTCTTGACGGCGGCGGACTTCCGGGAAAACTCTCAGACTGTTATGAAAAGAATGCAGCTCTCTCAGAACTGTATCTGGTAGAGGGTAACTCAGCCGGCGGTTCAGCAAAAGACGGAAGAGACAGCCGTTTCCAGGCTATTCTTCCGATGAGAGGTAAAGTCCTCAACGTTGAAAAATCCAGAATAGACAAAGTATATTCAAACTCACAGCTCACCCCTATCATCCAGGCTCTGGGCTGCGGAATCGGAGAAGATTTCGATATAAACAAACTTCGTTACGGAAAAGTCATCATCATGTCGGATGCCGATGTTGACGGTGCACACATCCAGATTCTTCTTCTCACATTCTTCTTCAGACACATGCGTGAACTGATTGATCAGGGACACATTTATCTTGCAAGACCGCCGCTTTTCAAAGTATCAAAGGGCAAGAACACAAGATATGCATTCTCGGACGAAGAAAGAGATAAATACATTCTTGAACTCGGACAGGGATCTGTAGCTGAGAGATATAAAGGTCTTGGTGAAATGGACCCTGAACAGCTCTGGGAAACAACAATGGATCCTGAGACGAGAACACTGCTTAAAGTAAATGTTGAAGATGCGGTCAAATGCGACGAAATATTCTCTCTGCTCATGGGCGACCAGGTAGAACCAAGAAGAGAATTCATTCAGAAGAATGCGAAATACGCAGTTGATCTTGACGTATAAGGAAAGGAGGCGCAGTTAATATGGCAAATAATGAAAGAGACGACAGAAGTGTCTCTTATGAAAATCAGCTTATAGTAGACATACCGATGGGCAGACGTGTTCAGCAGTCATTCATTGAATACGCAATGTCCGTAATAGTTTCAAGAGCGCTTCCGGATGTAAGGGACGGTCTTAAACCGGTTCACAGAAGAATTCTTTACGCTATGTATGAGGACAAACTCACATACGATAAACCATTCTGCAAATCAGCTGCCACAGTAGGTAACGTTCTCGGTAGATATCACCCGCACGGCGACGCATCGGTTTACGATGCAATGGTAAGACTTGCCCAGACATTCTCAATGAGATATCCTCTCATCGACGGCCACGGCAACTTCGGTAACGTAGACGGAGACGAAGCTGCTGCTTACCGTTATACTGAAGCAAGAATGAGCAAGCTCGCAAACGAGATGCTCACAGATCTTGACAAGAACGTAGTGGATTTTATTCCGAACTTCGACAACAGACTCAAAGAGCCTGTAGTACTCCCTTCAAGATTTCCGAACGTACTTGTAAACGGTTCAGTGGGAATTGCTGTCGGTATGGCAACAAATATTCCTCCTCACAACCTCGGGGAAGTAATTGACGGAACAATCTATCTGATGGACAATCCTGATGCTACAGTCACCGATCTGATGCAGTACATCAAAGGACCTGACTTCCCGACAAAAGCAATGATCTGCGGCACTTCGGGAATATACAATGCATACAGCACAGGCCACGGAAAAGTAATAGTCAGGGCGAGAGCTACAGTTGATGAAGAACATCACAACATAGTTGTTACTGAAATTCCTTATATGGTCAACAAGAGCATGCTTGTTGAATCAATAGCAAACCTTGCAAAAGACAAGAGAGTTGAAGGAATCACAGCACTCAGAGACGAATCCGGAAAAGCCGGAATGAGAATAGTAATTGAGTACAGACACGACGCTAACGGCGAAGTAATCCTGAACCAGCTGTACAAATATACACAGCTTCAGGATACATGTGGCGTCAACATGATTGCTCTCGTAAACGGGGAGCCGAAGCTTCTCGGACTGAAGGAAATACTCACTCACTACATAAATTTCCAGGAAGAAGTCATAAAGAGAAGAACACAGTTCGATCTGGACAAGACTCTCACAAGAGTACATATTCTCGAAGGTCAGAAGATTGCTCTGGACAACATCGAAGAAGTAATCAAGACGATAAGAGCTGCAAATTCAGTAACAGATGCAAGAGACGCTCTCGTTGCCAGATTCGGTCTGACCGAAGTACAGGCCCAGGCTATCGTGGATATGACTCTCGGCAAACTTGCCGGACTTGAAAGAATCAAGATTGAGACTGAACTCAAGGAAAAGAATGAATATATTGCATATCTGAGAGGACTGCTCGAAGACGAATCCAAAGTCAAAGAAGTCATAAAGAAAGAGATGCTTGAAATCAAAGACAAGTTCTCAGACGACAGAAGAACTGAAATAGTAGGCGCAATAGACAACATTCTCGACGAAGACCTCATAGACAGACACGAGTGCGTAATCACACTCACAGAGGGTGGATATATCAAGAATATACCTGCAAGTGAATATGTCGCACAGAGGAGAGGCGGACAGGGAAGCATAGGAATAAAGACAAAGGAAGAAGACAATGTCAAAGACATGATCATTGCCCATTCTCACGCATTCCTGCTCCTGTTCACAAATCTCGGACGAGTCTACATGAAGAAGACGTATCAGATACCTGAATCTTCACGTACTGCCAAGGGAACAAACCTTGTGAACGTCATTGACCTGAACGAGGGTGAAACCGTCACTTCAATAATTGCAATTCCGAACTTCGATGACGAAGACTACTTTGTAATGGTTACAAAGAATGGCGTAATCAAACGTGCAAACATCAAAGATTACGAATATCAGAGAAAAGGCGGAAAGATTGCAATCAATCTCGACGAAGGCGACGAACTTCTCTTCGTTAAGCATACAACAGGAAACAATGACATCGTTGTTGCAACAAGAAACGGCAAGGCCGTAAGATTCAACGAAAACGAAGCAAGAGTTCTCGGAAGAACTGCAAGAGGTGTCAGGGCAATCAAGCTCAAGGGCGACGATGTTGTAGTCGGAACAGCCATTGTTGAAGAGGGCAAGAATCTCTTTACACTCACAGAACTCGGCTACGGAAAACGCAACGACTTCGAAAGCTTTACAGCTCATTCACGCGGAACATGCGGTGTAAACTGCCACAGCATTTCTGATAAGACAGGAAAACTTGCAGGAATTGCTACAGTTGCTGAAGAAGATGATGCACTCATCATCAGCGATCAGGGCATAGTTATCCGTATGCACATTGCCGACGTTCCGGTCTATACAGGAAAGGCAACCGGCGGTGTAAGGATAATGAGAGTTAAAGAAGGCGAAAAGATAGTTAACTTCACAATCACAAAATCTGCAGAAGAGGAAGAAAAGGAAATCCTCGAAGCTGAAGAAAAAGATGAATCAAAGGTTCCTTCTTCAGAAGCTCCTGCAGAAAAAGAAACATTAGACGAATAATATAGAAAGGAATTCACATGGCTACAGCAAAAAAGAAAAATGAAACCGTAGCTGCGGTTACAACTGAAGAAAAGAAAAAGGCTCTGGCCACTGCTCTTGCTCAGATTGAAAAGAATTTCGGCAAAGGCACAATAATGAAACTCGGCGAAAACACCCATATGAACGTAGAAGCTGTTCCGACAGGTTCAGTTACACTTGACATGGCCCTGGGAATCGGCGGTGTTCCGCGCGGAAGAATAATAGAAATATTCGGACCTGAATCATCAGGTAAAACAACAGTGGCGCTTCACATTGCAGCAGAAGTACAGAAGCTCGGCGGAAACGCAGCATTCATCGATGCTGAACATGCTCTTGATCCTGTATATGCAAAAGCTCTCGGAGTTGACATAGACAATCTGCTTGTTTCACAGCCGGACTCAGGCGAGCAGGCTCTTGAAATCACAGAAGAACTCGTAAGATCAGGCGCTGTTGACGCTGTAGTGGTTGACTCAGTTGCAGCACTTGTTCCGCAGCAGGAAATTGACGGTGTCATGGGTGCTTCTCACGTCGGTCTTCAGGCAAGACTCATGTCACAGGCACTTAGAAAGCTTTCCGGTATTATCGGAAAGACAAACTGCGTTGTAATATTCATCAACCAGCTCCGTGAAAAAGTCGGGATCATGTACGGAAATCCCGAGACAACTCCGGGCGGAAGAGCTCTCAAGTTCTATTCATCAGTCAGAATTGACATAAGAAAGACAGACAACCTTAAGAAGGGCTCAGATGTATACGGAAGCCATGTCAAGGCAAAAGTCGTAAAGAACAAAGTTGCTCCTCCTTTCAAAGTTGCTGAATTCGATATCATCTACGGAAAAGGCATTTCAAAAACAAGTGAAATACTTGAACTCGGCGTTGAACTCGGCGTAATCAAGAAGAGCGGATCATTCTTCTTCTACAACGAGAAAAAACTCGGTCAGGGCAAAGAAAATGCAATTAATTTCATCGGTTCAGATCCTGCACTTGCAGAGGAACTTGAGAAACTCATCAAATCAAAGAGCGACGATCTTGATCTGACAGTAAATCAGAATTTTGCACTTGAAGAAGAGGAACTCGACGAAGAAGATGAACTCCTCAGCGACGACGAAAGTCTCGACCTCAGAGTCATCGACATTTCCGACGACAAATGATAACAGACACATACCTGCATTCAGTCTCTCCGTCAGAAAACGGAGAGACTGTAATATGCAAAATACAATACAAAGAAGACGGCAATGAGAAGATTATAAAGATTCCCATTGCTGGTTCGTTTTATTCAGATTGCGGGCTGCCGTATGATATATATGAGCCTTTTGGGTTGAGCAAAGAAGAATTCCTGAAACTGGTGAAGCTCGCAAAAGTCACTGCTGCAATCAGAAAAGGAATCGAACTGCTGAAATATTCAGCCTGTTCAAAAAAAGCACTCAGAGACAAGCTGGTTCTGAAGGGTTTTGACAAGGTTACAGCCTCAAAAGCGGCAGATTATTTTGTCGAAAACGGATTTATAAGCGAATATGACCAGGCAAGTCTTTTCGCAGTTGAACTGGCGGAAAAAAAGCTGTACGGAAGCATCAAAATCAAAAACGAACTGTTTAAAAAAGGTTACGATAAAACAATCATAGGCGAAGTTTTCGATAACATTGACGTGGATTTTACTGAAATCTGCAAAAACAGAATCGAGAACACAATGAAAAAGGAAGACTTTTCAGACAAGGCAAAAGCATCAAAGAACGTCAGCGCACTGATTCGCTACGGATTTACCTATTCTGAGATCAAAGAGGCTGTTACTAGAATATGAGGAACAACAAATCTAAAGTCATATTGTCCATATTGTTTGCAGTTATATTGTGTGCCGGGGTATTGTTTCCCAATATCACACTGGCGGCGGATACACGCCCGTCATATGTGGCACTGGGCGATTCCATTCCTGCGGGATACGGACTGAGCACCACTGCAGATGCTTATCCGGCACTGGTTGGAAAGGAAATCAACTACTTAGTGAGCAATCTTGCAGAGTCAGGCGACACAACATCAGACCTTATTTCAAAACTCAAGACTGCAACATATAAGAACAAGCTGTCAAAAGCGTCTCTTGTCACAATATCCATAGGCGGAAATGACCTGATGGGCAGTTTAGATAACATACTGACTCTGCTGTATGGCGAAGCCGCTGTGGTTGACGGCATTTATGCCAAATCCCTGGCTAACCTGAGAACAATCTGCTCTCTCGTTTTATCCAGTGTTCCCTCAAACTGTATAATCCTCTTTGAAAACATATACAATCCTTACGAATCAATGGGATCCATAGGCAAGACAATAGGAGACAGAATTGAAAGACAGAACCAGCAGATAAAAACAGTCTGTGACGAACGTAAGGGAATCACATTTGTTGATGTTACTTCGATGAACGGCAATCCTGACAACTTCAATGCAGGAAAAGGCTCAACACTTATGGAGATGATTGACTGTCATCCCACTAAAGCAGGCCACAGGGTGCTTGCCGATCTGATTAAAGCCGGATTCTACAAAGCAGGCGGAAAGAATTACGTCCAGCCTGAAACAACAACTACTGTAAAAAAAGAAACCACTTCAGTATATACGACAGAACCGCCGGTTTACACTTCACATTACGAGACAGTTGAAGTCTCAACATCAATTGTCCAAACATATGAAGTGACAAGTGTAACTGCAACGGAAACAACCGAACTGACAACGGAAATAACAACAGCAGAAGCAGTAACTGAAACTGAAGAAACTACCACAACTGAAGAAATAACAACAACGAATCATGTCGAAACAAGTACAGAGGGCGCTGTTTCCACAACACATGAAACAACGACTGAAGCACCTATATACATTTCAACAGAACATCACATTGAGGAAACTACAGCTGCCAGCGAAACAGAAGTAACCGAATCGGAGTCAGCTGAAGGAACAACAGAAAAGGAAGCCACTACCTTAAAGGAAACCGAGAAAACAGACGAAAAAGGAAAAGTCAAGGTCTGGGTTGTCATTGTGTGTTTGGTCGGAGGAGCTGCAGTTCTTGTGGGTGCATACTTCCTCATGTATAACATCTTCAAATACATTCTGATGAAGAGAAAAGATTGATTGTCGGGGCAAAAATATGGACACGGAAATTAAAAATGAGTCATATTACAAAGAGCTTGTGAATTTTTCTCTGCTTGCGGGCCTGATTCTGATGGCATCGAGAGCTGAAACAAACAGAGTTGAAGATACGGTTTCGAGAATTCTGAAGACTTCAGGTCTTCCTATAACGGAAGCATTTGTTCTGCCTACAGGAATAACAATAACTCTTTCAGACAACAAGGACATGACAATCTGCGTCAACAAGAGAACTGCTCCCGGCGAAGTCAACATCAACAAGATCCATGAAGTAAACCAGGTATCCAGGGATTTCTGCTCAGGTGTCAAAAACCTTGAAGAGTCGTATACAAGGCTCAAGGAAATAAATGAAGAAAAGAGCATGCCTCTGTGGATAAAACTGATCGGATCTTCACTGGCTTCAGGAGGTTTCAGTGTTGTTTTCGGAGGATCTGTTCTTGACGGTGTATCATCCCTGATAATAGGACTTATCCTTGGCTTATGTCTGCACTATGTGAAAAAGATTCTGCAGAAAGACTTTCTGACTATAGCAATATGCAGCTTTATAGTTGCATTCCTTGGAGTTCTTTTCCCGTGGGTAGCCATAAAGCTTAACATCAGCATATCCCCGCAGTACATCATAAGCGGATGTCTGATGCCTCTCGTTCCGGGTGTTGCCATTACAAACTCGGTAAGAGACGTACTGTCGGGAGATTTCCTTTCAGCATGTGCGAGAGCGGTTGAAGCAGTCATGATTGCAGCTGCAATTGCACTTGGCGTTTCAGGCGGTCTTTATGTTTCAGAAATTGTGGGACTGTCCAATTCCGAGATGGGATTTGTTCTGGATATAAACAGAGGAAGCCTGCCGCTGGACATCCTTTACGGGGCAATTTCAATCGTAATTGCAGTAATAGGTTTCATCTATTTAATGGAAATTCCAAGAAAATATATTATTCAATGTTGTATTACCGGATGCATGGCATGGGTATGCTTCATCGTCTTTGATTATGCAGAAATAAATACGGTATGGTCTACATTTTTAGCTACTCTTGTTGCTGAACTTGTTTCATACATTTTTGCAAGATTATATAAGGCGCCTGTAATAACATTCCTCATTGCAGGAATCATCCCGCTTGTGCCCGGAATATACATCTACAGAGCAGCATATTTCTTCGTTATCCGTTCTCCTCTCGCTTCATCTGCGCTGACCGACACAATAAAACTGGCGGCGGTTATAGCTCTTGGAATCCTTGTGATGGGAACAATTCTCCAGGTTATCTCAAGGGAGATCAAAACGATTAACAGGAAAAAGAATCCTAAGTAAAACATAAAAATATGACACCGGATGCGTCTTAAAAACAGTTTTCCGGTGTCTTTTTTTGTGCAATTTTGAAAATATGCCAAAAAATAAATATTAGATATTTAAAAATAACCATTTTTGTTGTATCATTAGCATATGTTTTTTTCATCAGGAGTAAGGTATGTTCAGAATTGGTTTTGATAATGAAAAATATTTAAAAATGCAGTCCGAAAAAATTCTTGAGAGAATAGATACTTTCGGAGGAAAACTATACCTTGAATTCGGCGGAAAACTGTTTGATGACTACCATGCATCAAGAGTTCTCCCGGGATTTCAGCCTGATTCAAAGATAAACATGCTTTTAAAACTGAAAGACAAAGCTGAGATTGTAATTGTCATTTCAGCAAATGACATAGAAAAGAACAAAGTCAGAGGAGACCTAGGCATTACATATGACCAGGACACACTGAGACTTATAGACGCATTCAGGGACATAGGTCTTTATGTAGGTTCTGTTGTCATTACTCACTTTTCCGAACAGCCTGCAGCAATCAAGTTCCAGAAGAGACTTGAAGCTCTAGGCATGAAAGTATACAGACACTATATCATCCCGGATTATCCATCAAATACAGGCCTTATAGTCAGTGAAAACGGGTACGGAAAGAATGAATATATAGAAACAACAAGAGAACTTGTCGTGGTTACTGCTCCGGGTCCCGGAAGCGGTAAAATGGCTACGTGTCTTTCCCAGCTTTACCAGGAGAATCAGAGAGGAATTCAGGCCGGATATGCGAAATTTGAAACATTCCCGATCTGGAATCTGCCGCTTCATCATCCTGTAAACCTTGCTTATGAAGCAGCTACAGTTGATCTGGACGACGTTAACATGATAGATCCTTTCCATCTCGAAGCTTATGGAGTATCTTCAGTTAACTACAACAGGGATATAGAGATTTTCCCGGTTCTCAATGCTATTTTCCAGCTCATTTACGGCAGCTCTCCTTACAAGAGCCCGACAGATATGGGTGTCAATATGGCGGGATACTGCATAGTTGATGACGAAGCCGTAAAAGAAGCCGCTATCCAGGAAATAATTAGAAGATATTTCTCAACTCTCTGTTCTGTAAGACAGGGAATGGGAGCCAAAGAAGAAGTAGGCAGAATAGAAATAATCATGGGCAAGCTCGGAATCGGAACCGATCTGAGACCTGTGGTGAGTGCCGCGCTTGACAAAGCAGAAATAACAAATGCTCCTGCAGTTGCAATCGAACTTCCAAACGGAAAGATTGTTACAGGCAAAACTTCACCTCTTCTCGGAGCATCGTCTGCTGCTCTTCTGAACGCTCTTAAGGAGCTCGCCCATATCAGGGACGAAGTAACACTCATTTCTCCTAAGGTAATTGAGCCTATTCAGAAACTGAAAGTGGACCATATGGGCAATTTCAACCCAAGACTCCATACTGACGAAGTTCTGATAGCGCTTTCAATATGCGCTCTGACTGACGACAATGCAGAGCACGCAATCAACCAGCTCGGAAAACTGAAAAACTGCGAGGCTCACTCAACAGTAATCTTGTCCAGGGTTGACGAGTCGACATTTAAGAAACTCGGTGTCAATCTTACCTGCGAACCAAATTACCACAGCAAGAGACTTTATCATAAAAAGTAAACGAAAAAAACGAGAGCATGGTTTCATAGATTCCATGCTCTTTTCAACGCTATTTTTTGATTTTTCCTACTATGAAAAAGATTATGTAGCATATCAGGTTGGCTGCCACTATAGTTGATCCCACCGGAGTTGAAGCAAGAATTGATACCAGAATACCAAGTACTGCACAAACTACGGAAACTATTACAGAACAGATGGTGACACTTTTGAAACTCCTGAAAATCCGCATAGCAGATAATGCAGGGATTATTACCAGAGCCGAAATCATGAGAGATCCGACAAGGTTCATCGCGAGGACGATAATGACCGAAGTAATGACAGCTATGACGAGGTTGTAGATTCCGGTCTTGAGTCCCGTTGCAGTTGAATAGTTTTCATCAAATGTGACGGAGAAGATTCTGTTGTACATAAGTATGAATACCACTATGACAACAGCTGACAGAATCAGGCTGATATATACGTCAGTGCTGTTTAAAGTCAGCATTGACGTTGCACCGAACAGCGTGCTGCAGACGTCTCCCGAAACATTCGCTTTGTCCGAGAACAGGTTAATCAGCAGATATCCTACGGCAAGAGATCCAACGCTTATAAGGGCAATGGAAGCATCGTTGCCTATTTTCTTCTTCTGGCCGCTCTTGAGGAGCAGTATTGAAATGATTGTTGTGACTACAAGTATAAAAGGAAGGTTGTTTGAAAACTTAAGTACAGTTGCAATTGCAAGTGCTCCAAACGCTACATGAGACATTCCGTCGCCTATATATGAGAATCTTTTCAGGACAAGCGGTACGCCTATCAGAGCAGAGCACAAAGATATCAGAACACCTACAATCAGGGCGTATCTTACAAAAGGGAACTGGAAATAATAACCGAGTCTAGAAAAGATTTCAGCCATTGTCATCCACTCCCTTCTTCTCACCTTCAAGGAACTCTTCAATTGTTCCGTAAGAAGATTTATCGGAAATTGACAATACATGAGACGCATATTTTTCTACGTTTCTTATGTCATGGGAAATCATGACTATCGTTATATTGTCCTTTTTATTCAGATCATTGACTATTTCGTACATTTCCTCAGTCGCCTCGGGATCAAGACTTGATACCGGTTCGTCGAGAAATATTATTTTGCCTGTTGAACAAAGGGCTCTTGCAAGAAGGGTTCTTTGCTGCTGTCCTCCTGAAAGATTTGCAAAACATGTTTTTGCCAGGTTGGATATACCCATCTTTTCCATGTTTTCCATTGCCATTCTTTTATCTTCTTTGGAATAGAAGAATCTGTGCTTCATATGCGAAAGGCAGCCGGACAGGACAATTTCACTTACTGTGGCGGGGAAGTCCTTTTGAATGTCTGTTCTTTGAGACAGGTACCCTATATCTGTTCTTGACAGTCCCTCACCGAATATTACTTCACCCTCAATAGGTTTGTTGAGTCCGAGTATTGTCTTTACAAGAGTTGTCTTTCCTGATCCGTTGTCCCCGATAATGCAGAGATAGTCGCCGGAATTGATTTCAAAACTGATATCCTTGACGACGACTTCACCCTCATATCCGAGTTTCAGGTTTTTACAAGTGATCAATGCCATATGTCACCTTAAAGTTTTACTTCTGCCATGCATTCCTTGCATATTCCGTAGAAAACGGTTCTGTTCGGATTGAGCATGAATTTGTGTTTTTCAAGCAGATGCTTTTCTATTTCAGCAATCACAGAGCAATCGAGATGGATGAGCTTTCCGCATTTTTCACATCTTGCATGAAAGCAGTCGTGGTCATGAATGTGATCTTCCGGATTCATATATTCATAGCATGCCGCATATCCTTCGCCGGTCTCGAATTTGTTGAGGATACCTTCGTCAACAAGTTTTTCAAACTGTCTGTAAACAGTTGTCACACCTATTGAACTTCCGTTTTTTCTCAGATATGAAGCTGCGTCCTGAGCCGTTATATGCTGGCCCTGTGTGGATTTCAGATACTCTATCAGTTCATTTTGTCTTTTTGTATTGTATTTTTTTCTTTCCATGTTTTTTCCTCGTCAATTAAGTGCATCTCTCAATATATCCAGATTTGACTGCATGAGTGACAGATATGTTGTGCCCGATTCAATGTCTTTCATAGTTACCGACTGTATTGAATTCAGAGTAAAAATCTTTCTGTTCTTGTTCTTTGAATTGTTTATGATGGTATTGGGTAGGGAATCGTCAGACGACTCTATTTTCAGAACGCAGTTCAGCCCGCTTTCATCAAGCTTTTCAGCCAGGAAGATTACAGTTTCAAAACTTGCTTCAGTATCTGCGGAACATCCGTCAAATGCTGCATAATACTGTATATTGTAATCTTTGCAAAGATACGCAAAAGGGAATCTGTCAGCTACAATCAGCGTATTGAAAGATGACTCATTCACAACTTTTGAATAATTCTCATCAAGTTCAGTTAGTCTGCTTAAATAATTGGCTGTGTTTTCCAGATATTTTTTGGCATTTTTGTCATCTATTCTTGAGAGTTCAGTGCAGATATGTTTGGAGAAGAGAACTGCATTTTTCAGCGAAAGCCAGACATGCTCGTCATATTCGGGCGCTTCTCCTTCTTCGCCCTCTTCTTCAATTGCCCTTGATCCGAGAATTTTCATGAGATTTATAACGGTTCTGTTCTTGTTCATGGGATTTTCCAGAGCTTTTTCGACCCAGAAATCCGATTCACCACCGACATATATGAACAGATCGCATGAAGATATGCTTGCCATGTCTTTGGTTGAAGGCTGATAACTGTGAAGGTCTGAGCCGTTTTTCAGCAGCAGATTCACTTCATATTCTTCACTCAAATCCCCTATAACATTCATGACCCAGTCATACTCGGGAAATACAGTCACCACAATGCTTTTTTTGTCACTTACTTTTTGGGTGGCGCACGATGAAAAGGATAATATAACCAGTATTACCAATAATATTATTGCAATAGTTTTTTTCATAACATCTCCAAAAATGAAAATGATTTTCATTTTCACATTACTGAGGTATTATACTCACATAAATAAATAAAGTCAAGAAAAAAATGGCTGATCAAAACGACCAGCCATAGAATATTTGAATTACTCGTTTATCTGATGTGTTTTTATCCAATCGAGAACACTTTCTGAAATCTTCTTTATGCCGTCAGGTTCATATGGCAGATACAAGTCTGCATCCTTAACGACCTGTTCAAAAGATTTTGTTCCTGCAGCATCAACGAAATTGAGATATCTGCTCCATGCATCTTTTTTATCTTTCATAGACAGGAGCCAGAACTCAAATGCAATTGTCTGAGCCATGCAGTAGTCAATGTAATAGAACGGGCTTTCGTAAATGTGAAGCTGTCTCTGCCAGCCTGCGCCTCTGCCATAGAACGGGAGGTCGGAAAGATCGAGATACGGGCGGTATTTCTTTTCGAGTTCTGCCCATACTTCGTTTCTTTCATCAGGAGTCAGATTCGGCTTTTCATATATCACGTGTTGGAATTCGTCAACCATGCATCCGTAAGGAATGAAACAGAAAGAGTCTTCTGCATGAGACAGTTCATATTTCTTTGTATCGTCGCCGAAGAACAGGTTGTGATAGTCTGAAGTCAGGAACTCCATGCTCATTGAGTGACATTCGCATGTTTCCATAGTAGCATTATGCTCCATCATGAGTCTGTCTTTCAGGATGAGGGCTGATCTGTATGCTTCAAATGCGTGACCTGCCTCATGAGTCAGTACGTCAACATCGCCTGATGTTCCGTTGAAGTTTGAGAAGATGAAGGGATAGTTGTATTCATCTATGAAAGTGCAGTATCCGCCGGGAGCTTTTCCGTCTTTTGATAGGACGTCAAACAATTCGTTGTCGTACATAAGATCGATGAAATCAGATGTCTCGGGAGAGAGTTTGTGGTACATTTCTCTTCCAGCTGCCAGCAGTTCTTCCGGTGTTCCGTGAGGTTTGACGTTTCCGTTCTTGAATGTGTAGGAGTTATCGTAGAGGTGAATCTTTTCAACTCCGATTCTTTCTCTCTGGAGTTCTCTTACCTGGTTTACTGCCGGAACGGCATATTTTGCTATGTTGTCCCTGAATTTTTTGACTTCATCCGGACCATAGCAGTTTCTTCCCATTCTGTCGTAAGCCATCTGTGTGAAGCTTTCATATCCAAGTTTTTCAGCCATTCTTGTACGTACTTTTACAAGCGCGTCATATATTTCATCAAATTCCTGTCTGTGGGAATCAAAGAAATTCGCGTCAGCTTCAAAAGCTGCTTTTCTTACGGCTCTGTCAGGACTTTCCTTATACACACCGAGCATTGGAAGTGGCATTTTCTTTCCGTCAAACTCAATGACTGCTGAACCATAGAGTTTCTGATACTCTGATGTGAGTTTGTTTTCTTCCTGAAGGTCTCCGATTATTTCAGGAGAGAAGCATCTCTTGTTTATTTCGAGATTTTTGAAGAGAAGTTTTCCAAGTCTCTTTTCAAGCTCAGGTCTGAATTTTGATTCCAGTATTGCATTTTCGAACTGCTGTGTCTTTTCTGAGAAATACGGCATATTCTCGTCATAGAAGTCCTGCTCTTTGGAATAA
>CADAXH010000007.1 GCA_902791785.1 uncultured Ruminococcus sp.
CTTGTAAAAAACAAGCAGACTCTACTTGATGCATTTGTAGAGCATCCTGAATATCTGGAAGATATATCATCTTCAGACCATATCGACGGATGGGACAAGGGACCTGAAATGAGCAGACCGCATCGCGCAATCAAACTTTGGTTCACGGTTCAGGCTGTCGGTGTTCATCTGCTGGAAGAAATGATTGAATATTCGTTCTTCAATGCCAAAATGGTCGAAAGGGAACTTGATGGAAAAGAAAACTGGAAAGTAATATCAAAGCCCAGCTGCGGCACAATCAACTTCAGATATGCGCCGGAGGGTTTGACTCCTCAAGAGCTGAATGAACTTAACTTAAACATTACAAAGGAAATCAACAGCAGCGGGTATGCATATATAGTCACAACAACAATAAAGGACATGAAAACTATCCGTATGTGCATGATAAATGCCAATACTACGGATGAAGACATTCTCAACACGCTTGACGAGCTCGATAGTATTGCAAAAAAACAATACGAAGCCCTGTTGAAAACAAAAATACAGAATTAGTAATGGATTGAATAATAATCGCATTTGGGCCCTGATACACAATCGGGGCTCTTTTGTTGAGTTTTTACACGCCCGTGCTCAATAATTTTCTAATTTATATATTTTATTTTTCACGCGCATGTGATATAATAGCCAAGAATGATTAGTCATTCATCAAGATTTATTTATAGGAGTTGTATATGAGCAATATTCAGGAAGGGGCATACAAAAAGATTGTTGAGATTTGTAATACTTACAAAAACGAACCAACACCTTTGATGCCAATTTTATCGGCAATCCAGAACGAATTCGGCTACATTCCGCTGGATGTACAGGAAATCGTTTCCAGAGAGATTGGATTACCGGTTGCAGAAATTTACGGAGTTGTAACATTCTACAGTTTCTTCAGTTTGAAACCAAAGGGCAAATATGTTATCGGTGTTTGCCTTGGAACAGCATGCTATGTTAAAGGTTCACAGCAGATTATCGATAAATTCTCTGAACTTTTACACATTAAGCCGGGTGAGACAACTGAAGACGGTCTGTTCACTTTGTCAGCACTCAGATGCATTGGTGCATGTGCACTTGCACCTGCTATATCGATTAATGGAAAAGTTTACCCCAAGGTAACTGCTCCCGATGTAGACAAGATAGTCAATGAATACAAAGCTATGGAGGCAAATGCGTAATGGAAAAGATAGTTACCGTACAAGACCTTGATAGAAGAATTGAATGCTGCACCAAAGAATTTGGAAGCAAACTCGACGGAAAAAAGGGAAAAGTAACACTGTGTGTCTGCGGTGGTACAGGTTGTCTTTCAAACAGCAGCGAAGACATTAAAACAGGTCTCGTTGAATACATTAAAGAAAAAGGTCTCCAGGACAAGATTGACGTCAACTTTGTTGGCTGCTTCGGATTCTGCTCACAAGGACCATTCGTCAAGGTATTGCCTGACGACACTCTTTACAGAGCAGTTAAGGTTGATGACGTAAAGAGAATTGTTGACAGTATTGAGACAAAAGAGATTTTGGAAGACTTGCTTTATGTCGATCCACAAACTCATGAAAAAGTAGTAAAACAGGAAGATATTAACTTCTACAAAAAACAGGTTAGAGTAGCACTTCATGGTTGCTCTATAATAGATCCGACAAATCTTGATGAGGCACTTGGATTTGACGGCTTCAAGGCTTTGAGAAAAGTCCTGGTTGAAATGACACCTCAGCAGGTAATCGACGAAGTACTTGCTTCAGGCCTCAGAGGAAGAGGCGGTGCAGGATTCCCGACCGGCAGAAAGTGGCAGTTCGCAGCAAATGTTGAAGCTGATCAAAAATATATAGTATGTAATGGCGACGAAGGCGATCCGGGCGCATTCATGGACAGGTCAATTCTTGAAGGAAACCCCTTCAACGTAATTGAAGGCATGATGATTGCTGGTTACGCATTCGGAGCATCAGAAGGATATTTCTATGTAAGAGCTGAATATCCTGTAGCAGTTGAAAGACTGTTGAATGCAATCAAAGTCATGGAAGAAGCAGGACTGCTCGGCGACAATATCATGGGCAGCGGATTCTCATTCAGAGCTCATCTGAGACTTGGTGCAGGCGCATTTGTATGCGGTGAAGAGACAGCATTGCTTAACTCAATCGAAGGCAAGCGCGGTATGCCAAGACCGAGACCGCCGTTCCCGGCAGTTAAAGGACTTTGGGGCAAGCCGACATGCGTTAACAACGTTGAAACACTTGCAACTGTTCCTTATGTCATCAGAGTCGGAGCAGACGAATTCAAGAAAACCGGTACACCTACAAGCACAGGTACAAAGGTATTTGCTCTTGGCGGAAAAATCAACAATGTCGGTCTGGTTGAAGTTCCTATGGGAACAACTCTCAGAACATTGGTTTATGATATCGGCGGCGGAATTCCGAACGACAAGAAATTCAAAGCCATTCAGACAGGCGGTCCTTCAGGCGGTTGCTTGACGGAAAAGGATCTTGATACACCGATTGATTACGATTCACTCGTACAAAAGGGTTCAATGATGGGTTCAGGCGGCGCTATCGTTATGGACGAAGACAACTGTATGGTAGACGTTGCTAAATTCTACATGGAATTCATCAGAGACGAATCATGCGGAAAGTGCACATCATGCCGTATCGGAACAACAAGACTTCTTGAAATGCTGACCCAGGTTACTGAAGGAAAAGCAACTGAACAGACATTGAAAGACATGAAAGAACTTGCACAGGTTATCAAGTCAGGTTCACTCTGCGCTCTCGGTCAGACAGCTGCCAACCCGATTCTCAGTACAATGGCCAACTTCCCGGATGAATATGCAGCTCACGTAAACGAGAAAGTATGTCCTTCACATGTATGTAAGAGCCTGATGCAGTATGTAATCGATCCCGACAAGTGCAGGAAGTGCTCAAAGTGTGCTAGAAACTGCCCTGTAAGCTGTATTACAGGCGTTCCGGGAAAAGAACCATACGTTATAGATCAGAATAAGTGTATTAAATGTGGCACCTGCTTCACAGCTTGTCCGTTTAAGGCAATAGATAAAAGGTAGGAGGATGGAAAAATGAGCGAAGAAATCAGAAAAGTCAATGTCAAAATCGAAGGTCATGTTTATTCTGTTCCTGCCGATTTAACAATTTTGGAAGCAGCAAAACAGTGCGGATTCAATATTCCTCATCTCTGCTATTTAAGCACAGGTAAATGTTCAACAGCAAGCTGCCGTGTTTGCATGGTTGAAATCAAATCCGAAAGAGGAAGCAAATGCTTTGCATCATGTTCCTACCCGGTATCTGAAGTTCCGGCAGAAAAGGGATTTGAGATTCTCATTTCCTCTCCGATGGCTGTTAAAGAAAGAAGAACAAGCGTAGAACTTCTGCTTTCAAACCACAATAAGAACTGCCAGCAGTGCGTTAAGAACCAGACATGTGAACTTCTCTATGTTGCAAACGTGGTTGGCGCAAGAGAAGGAAAATATGCCGGAAGCAAAACTCCGACAACATATGACGATCTCGGTCCCGGAATCAGAAGAGATACTTCAAAATGTATCCTTTGCGGAAGATGTATCGAGAGATGTAAAGAAGCTCAGGGAATCGGTATTCTCGGATTTGAAAACAGAGGATTCAAAACAATTGTTGGTCCTGCTGAGAACAGATCTTTTGCAGAATCACCCTGTCTGCAGTGCGGACAGTGCGTTCTCGTTTGCCCGACAGGCGCTTTGACAGAAGTTCCTGAAATTGAAAAAGTTGACAAAGCCATGGCAGAAGGCAAGTACGTAATCGTACAGACAGCTCCTGCTGTAAGAGCTGCAATTGCAGAAGAGTTCGGTCAGCCTATCGGTACTCCCGGAACAGGAAAAATGGTTGCCGCTTTGCGCAGACTCGGTTTCTACAGAGTATACGACACAAACTTCGGTGCAGACCTTACAATCATGGAAGAGGGAACAGAACTCATCCACAGAATCAAAAACGGCGGAGTACTTCCTCAGATTACATCATGTTCACCTGGCTGGATAAACTATCTTGAGTATTACTATCCGGAAGTCATTCCTAATGTTTCCACATGCAAGAGCCCGCACGAGATGCTCGGCGCAACAATCAAGAGCTACTGGGCACAGCAGAAGGGAATTGATCCCAAGGATATATTTGTTGTTTCAGTAATGCCTTGTACAGCTAAGAAGACAGAGGAAGTTCGTCCTCAGAACTCTGTTGACGGTTTACCTGATATCGATGCTGTTCTTACAACAAGAGAACTTGCAAGAATGATTAAGAGAGCCGGAATCAACTGGAACTTGCTTCCTGAAGAAGACTTTGATCCGGATTTGTTCGGCGACTATTCAGGCGCAGGCGTAATCTTCGGTGTAACAGGCGGCGTTATGGAAGCTGCTCTGAGAACTGCAAACAAAGTTCTGACAGGCGAAGAAGCTGATATGCTGAAGTTTGAAGCAGTCAGAGGCCTTGAGGGTGTTAAGGAAGCATCATTCAATTTGAATGGTGTAGAACTTAAAGTTGCCGTAACAAGCGGCATGGCAAATGCAAAGCCGCTTCTTGACCAGGTTAAGAACGGAACAAGCCCATATTCATTCATTGAAATCATGTGCTGTCCTGGCGGTTGTATAAACGGCGGCGGTCAGCCTTATGTCAAACCTCAGTATCTGCCGAATGAAGACATCGATATCGAGCATACATACAGACAGAAACGTGCTGCTGTTCTTTACAGCGAAGATGAAAGACTCTCAGTACGTCAGTCTCACAACAACCCGCAGATTCAGGATCTTTACAAGAACTTCTTTGGTGAACCATGCAGTGAAAAAGCAGAGAAGTATTTGCATACATCATACAATGCAAACAGAGTAAAATTCCCGAAAAAATAACAAATAGTCAGCAAAAAAACACCGGCACGATTTTCGTGCCGGTAATTCATTTGCAGACAATTACATAAGCTTTCTGAACATAGCAACAACTTCTGCGTGTGTAGCCTCTTTGGGATTTCCCGGATAGCACGCATCATTAAGTGCATCAGTTGCGAGACTGTCAAGATCCTCTTCTTTTATTTCCTGACAAACTGTAGGAATTCCGACCTTTACACTCAGTGCTTTAACAGCTTCGATAGCTGCGTCCCTGTATTCAGCCTGGCTCATTGATTCAACGTTTTTCACACCGAAAACTTTAGCTATATCTCTGTATTTTTCGCCCGTTGCATCTTTGTTGAATTCCATTGCAATCGGCAGAAGCATTGCACATGCTTTTCCATGTGGAACATCATAATATGCAGATAGAGTGTGTGCCATTGCGTGGTCGATTCCAAGACCAACATTGGAGAATCCCATACCTGCAATGTACTGCGCCAAAGCCATGTTTTCTGATCCTTTATCATCGCCTTCAACTGATTTTGCAAGGTTGTTTGCTATCAGTTCAATTGCTTTGATATGGAACATGTCGCTCATTTCCCAAGCTGCTCTTGTTATGTATCCTTCAATTGCATGTGTGAGAGCATCCATACCGGTGAACGCCTTAAGACTCTTTGGCATTGAAGCCATCATGTCAGGGTCAACAACAGCAACGATTGGCATGTCGTGAGCATCGACGCATACGAATTTTCTCTTTTTCTCAACATCTGTTATTACATAGTTTATTGTTACTTCAGCTGCTGTACCAGCGGTTGTGGCAACAGCTATGATCGGCAGGCACGGATGTTTGGTCGGTGCTACGCCCTCAAGACTTCTTACATCACTGAATTCGGGGTTTGTGATGATTATACCTATTGCTTTTGCTGTGTCCATCGAGGAGCCGCCGCCTATTGCAACAATACAATCTGCCTTGGCTTCTTTGCAGGCTTTTACGCCGGCCAGAACATTTTCAATTGTCGGATTGGGCTTGATGTCACTGAAAATAGTATAGTTTACATGAGCCTTATCCATTAGTGAAGTGACCTTTTCAGTTACTCCGAATTTAACAAGAGAAACATCACTTACCACCAAAACACTTTTGAAACCTCTTCCTTCAATCTCAGGGACAATATTGTTAATTGCTCCGTGACCATGATAAGATGTTTCATTTAACATAAAACGGTTTGCCATTTTCTATCCTCCTTAAAGATACTGGAATTATTTTACCATTTTTATGACTGCAAAGATATACCTTTATTTCTTTTTTCGGGCAAAACAATGCGAAAGGGCACATTTTCTTTTTTGTGCAACATTGCCTGATTGTCCGAATTGGGAGGGTGCGGACAATGAAAAATATTGACTTATGGTACTTAAATAAATATAATATACAAGTCAACAAAAGCGAGGTATATTATTCAAATGAAAAATACAGAGCCGAAACATGTCATATATGATATGGATTCTGTTTATGACGGAGTAGTCAGACAGGCCCAGAGATATGGCGAAAAAGCAAGGTATTACTACAGAGAAAACGGTGAAGAGAAGACATTGACATACAATCAGATGCTTGAACATGTCAACTATATTTCTTCAGGACTGGACTCTATGGGATATTCGGGTGCAACCGTTGTAATGACAGGTGAGTCGCATCCGGACTATGTTGCAGTTTATGACGCTGTGGTATCTATAGGCGGAATAATAGTTCCGCTTGATAAAGACATTACTAACGATCAGTTCTCGGGTTTTGTCAATGTGACGGAAACAAAAGTTGTCTTTTACATGGCTTCTTTGAATGACAAGATTTCAGACAAGCTCGGTGAAATGACAAACGTGGAAAAATTCATCTGCATAGCATCAGGAGACCTGAAACTTCCTGAAGATGACAGATTCATGAGATTTGAAGATTTCTTTGAAATCGGCAAAAAGGCTTATGAATCCGGAAACAGAGCTGCAGAAAATCATGTAGTTGATCTTGACGCAGTCTGCGCAATTCTTTATACTTCCGGTACTACCGGAACAAGTAAAGGTGTAATGCTTTCACAGAACAATCTGATTACGGCTACAATAGACTCAGACTACATTATGGCTGTCATGGAAGATGACGTATTTGTATCAGTTCTTCCTTTCCATCATGCTTATGAATTTGTATGTGCTCAGTTTGCTTTACCCAATACCGGAGCAACAACGGCCATCAACGACTCCATAAAGAATGTATTGAGAAATTTCCAGAAATTCAAACCGACTGCGCTTGTTCTTGTTCCTCTGTTCGTCGAAACTCTCCACAAGAGAATCTGGGCTGAGATTGAGAAAAAGGGAAAAACAAAGACGGTCAAGAACGCAATCAAAGTTTCCAATGCGTTGAGAAAAATCGGAATTGACAGAAGAAGAGTATTATTCAAAGATATTCTTGCAGCATTTGGAGGAAACCTCAAACTTATTATATGCGGCGGCGCTCCGCTGAGAGCAGATCTTCTCGATGATTTTGATGCATTCGGCATTGAAATCTGCGAGGGATACGGCATTACGGAATGTGCTCCTCTGATTTCCGCAAACCCTGTAACCTGGAGAAAATTTCACTCAGTCGGTCTTAAAGTTCCGCACATGGAAGTTAAGATAGATAAAGAAAATGAAGAGGATGAGACTGGCGAGATCCTTGCAAAGGGTCCGGCAGTATTCAAGGGATATTACAAGAATCCTGAAGCAACTGAAGCCGCTTTTACAGAAGACGGCTGGTTCAGAACAGGCGATATCGGTTACGTTGACAAAGACAACTTTATCTTCATTACCGGACGCAAGAAAAATGTCATCATTCTTTCAAACGGAAAGAACATATTCCCGGAGGAACTTGAAGAGTATATTACAGCAAGCAATCTGGTTTCTGAATGTGTCGTGGTAGGAAGAAAGAATGAAGCAGGAGAGACATCAATCTGGGCTTTGGTTTACCCCGACTACGAGGTACTTAAGGACAAGACAAAAGAAGAAATTGAGTCTGCCATAAGAGCTGAAATTGACAGTGTCAACAAAAAGCTCCCTGTTTACAAACACATACCCAATGTGGAAATAAGGGAAACTGAATTCGAAAAAAATACAACAAGAAAAATAATCAGATACAAGATTAAATGAGGGGAGAAAAACCATGTTCGATGAAATTAAACAAATTCTCGTTGACCAGCTGACTTTGGATCCTGAAAAGATTACACCGGATGCAAAACTTGAAGCCGATCTCGGCGTCAATTCACTTGAGTTGGCAGAACTTGCATTTAATTGTGAAGAGAAATACGGCGTTGTTTTCAAGGATGAGGATCTTCACACTTTGATTACTGTCGGAGACATTGTTGAGTATATTGAAAAGAACAGAAAATAAAAGATAAAAAATCGGTGCGGTTATCACACCGATTTTTCAAAAAAGGAAGTATATGAATAAATATGATGATGTTTACAATTATTCCAGAGAAGAAATACCTTTGATGGAAGGCGAAACGGTGCTCTGGAAAGGAAAACCAAAAAAAGTTGCTTTCATTTTCGGTCAGGCAAGCCAGGGATTTGCAATTGCACTTCTGTGGCTCTGTATTGACGCTTTTGTCATTTCAAATGTATTTACAACCGAAGATGGTCCGTCGCTTCTTTTTATAATTCCATTCTTTGCACTTCACCTGATGCCTGTATGGATATGGCTCAAGAATTTTTTGACCGCCAGCAAAAGATGGACGAATACATACTATTGTGTTACGGACAGAAGAATTCTCATCAGTGACGGGTTCTTTGCAGAGAATTATCACACAATATACTATAAAGATATCCAGTCTGTAAATCTGCACATCGGCTTCTTTGATAAAGTATTCAACACCGGAGATGTTATGCTGGAACTGAATTACAACTACACAACAGACAGCAGAAACAAATCCACAAACAAAGGCGGTTTCTTTGATATATCCGATTTTATGAAAGTGTATAAATTGGTTCAGAAAACCGTTCTGGATGTTCAGGCAGACATGGAGTACCCGAATGCATACAGACCTGACAGCAATCCGGGATACAACACCAAATACAATAATTGGGATAATTGAGAGTTCTCCAAAGAGGGAACTCTTTTTTTGCGAATTAACATTGAATTCACAATTATTATATTTAATTTTTGTACTGGATATGATAAAATATATGCGTAAGAGATTTCATGATGGAGGTGTATATTATGAAAAACTTGAAACCCTTTGATTTAGGAATAGCAGGAGACGGCGTTGTATATCGCAATCTGGCACCTGCAGTATTGGTAGAAAAAGCACTTGCAAGAGGAGAGGGAGTTCTTTCCGATAAAGGTGCATTGGTAGTAAAAACAGGAAAATATACTGGACGCAGCCCCAAAGATAAATTCTTTGTTGACACACCGTCAGTTCATGACGAAATTGCATGGGGAAGTGTAAACGTTCCGATTTCAAAAGAAAAATTCGATTCAATCAAATCCAAGATGCTTGCTTATCTGCAGAACAAAGAACTGTTCGTTTTCGACGGTTTTGCAGGAGCAGACAAAAAATACACAAAGAAATTCCGTGTCGTAAACGAAGTAGCTGCTCAGAATCTGTTCATTCATCAGCTTTTGATTCGTCCGACTGCTGAAGAACTTGAAACATTTGAACCTGATTTCACACTGGTTGTTGCACCGGGATTCAAATGTGTTCCTGAAGTTGACGGAACACACAGTGAAGCTGCAATTCTCGTAAACCTTGAAGGCAGAGAAGTATTCATTGCAGGCTCACAGTATTCTGGCGAAATCAAGAAATCCGTATTTACAATCATGAACTATGTTCTTCCCAAGATGGGAGTTCTCTCAATGCACTGTTCAGCAAACATCGGCGACGATGGAGAAAGCGCAGTATTCTTCGGACTTTCAGGAACAGGAAAGACAACACTTTCAGCAGACCCGAACAGAAAGCTCATAGGTGACGACGAACACGGCTGGTCAGACGACAGCGTATTCAACATTGAAGGTGGATGCTATGCAAAGTGCATTAACCTCTCTGAAGAAAGCGAACCCGAAATCTACAACGCAGTAAGATTTGGTTCTGAACTTGAAAATGTTATCCTGGACGAAGAAACACGTGTTCCGGATTATAATGACGGATCAATTACAGAAAATACTCGTGCAGGATATCCTATAGAATTTATCCCGAACGCAGCAATTCCGGGAGTAGGCAAACAGGCCAAGACAGTAATATTCCTTACAGCAGATGCTTTCGGAGTACTTCCTCCTATCTCCAGACTCGACAATGATGCTGCAATGTATCATTTCGTTTCCGGATACACAAGCAAACTTGCAGGAACAGAACGTGGAATCACAGAGCCTCAGACAACATTCTCAACATGTTTCGGTGCTCCTTTCTTCCCGCTTGATCCAAGTGTATATGCAGAAATGCTCGGAAAGAAAGTCAAAGAAAACAATGCAAGAGTGTTCCTGATCAATACAGGATGGAGCGGCGGCCCATACGGAGTAGGTTCAAGAATCAAACTTCGTTACACACGTGCAATGGTAACAGCTGCTTTGAATGGTGAACTTGACAAGGTTGAATACAAGCACAATGAATTGTTCAATGTTGATGTACCTACAAGCTGTCCGAATGTTCCTTCAGAGATTCTTGATCCTAAGAGCACATGGGCAGATAAAGAAGCTTATGACAAGACAGCCAAAGGACTTGCTGCAAAGTTTGTAGAAAACTTCAAGAAATATGACAAGATGCCGGCCAACATAGTAAATGCCGGACCAAGAGGCTGATAAAGACCAAAGATATTAAAAATCCCACAGGCTTTCCCTGTGGGATAATCCCTATTTTTTTGAGGAAAAACATGAAACTATACAATACACTGACAAAAACAATAGATGAATTCACCACGCACGAAGATGGTGTTGTCAAAATGTATACCTGCGGTCCGACCGTATACCATTTTGCTCATATAGGCAACCTCAGAACATATATGATGGAAGATGTTCTCGAAAAATATCTGAGATTCATAGGCTATGACGTAAAGAGAACCATGAATATTACCGACGTCGGACATCTGACAAGTGATGCTGACACCGGTGAAGATAAGATGGTAAAAGGTGCCAAAAGAGAGCACAAGACGGTAATGGAAATTGCCAAGCAGTACACAGACGCCTTTTTCAAAGACTGCGATGATCTGAACATCAGAAAGCCTGACATCATTGTACCGGCAACAAGCTATGTGGGAAAATTCATCAAAGTCATTAAATCACTTCAGGAAAAAGGATATGCTTATGTTTCCGGAGGAAACGTATATTTTGATACATCCAAATCCGAGAATTACGGGCAGCTTGCCGGATTATCCGACAACAAGGAAGATCTCAAAGTCGGTGTAAGAAGCGATGTCGACGAGGATCTGAACAAGAAGAACAAAAACGACTTTGTTTTATGGTTTACCAAATCCAAATTTGAAGACCAGGAACTGAAATGGAACAGCCCGTGGGGAACCGGTTATCCTGGATGGCATATCGAGTGCAGCTGCATAAGCATGGAAAATCTCGGAGAATACCTGGATCTGCACTGCGGCGGTGTTGACAATATTTTCCCGCATCATACAAATGAGATTGCACAGAGCGAAGCATACATCGGACACAAATGGTGTACACAGTGGTTCCATGTTCAGCATCTGAACGATCAGTCTGGAAAGATGAGCAAATCCAAGGGAGAATTTCTTACTGTGTCACTGCTCAAGGAAAAAGGATACAACCCGCTCGCATACAGGTTTTTCTGCCTGCAGAGCCACTACAGAAAACCTTTGACGTTTACTTATGACTCGCTCGACAACTGCGCTTTGGCATATAACAAACTGTATGCAAAAGTGGCTTCTCTCGGAACAGAAGGAGAAGTAGACAAAGACAGGCTGGCTTCATTCAGAAAAGCATTCACTGACGCAATGGACTTTGATCTGAATACAGCACAGGGAATTACGGTTTTGTATGATGTGCTGAAATCGGATGCAAATGACGTCACCAAGCGCGAAGCAATAAACGAAATTGACTCTGTCTTTTCTCTCGGTCTCAGGGATGCAAAGCCTGAAGTCAAGAGGGAAGTTGATGAAGCCAGAATAGAATCGCTGATTGCAGAAAGAGCTGAGGCAAAGAAGAACAAGAATTATGCCAGAGCAGATGAGATCAGAAACAGTTTGGCTGAAGAAGGTATAATACTTGTGGATACTCCTCAGGGAACCACATACAAGGTACAGTAATCTCCCGGTGAAAGGAAATAATATGGAAGAGAAGAAGGCCAAAGTCGGTTTTATTTCACTCGGTTGTTCCAAAAACCTTGTTGATACCGAAATGATGCTTTACAGGCTCCACGATAACGGATTTAAAATCACCCCCGAAGAAACAGAGGCAGATGTAATTGTCATAAACACCTGCGGTTTCATAGAGAGTGCAAAACAGGAAGCAATAGATAACATTCTTGACGTAGCATGGCTCAAGGAGCACAGGTCTCTTAAAGGAATAGTGGTTACGGGCTGTCTTGCTGAAAGATACAAGGATGAAATAATGAAAGAGATGCCTGAAGTCGATGCGGTCCTGGGACTTGGAAGCGAAACCGAAATAGTCAATGCGGTTGAAAGCGTGCTTGATGGAAAGAAATATGTCAGTTTCGGAAAGAAAGAGGACCTGCCTCTCAGTCAGAAGAGGGTGGTTACAACTGCGCATTATTCTTCTTATTTGAAAATTGCAGAAGGGTGCAACAACAACTGTGCTTTCTGTGCCATTCCGAAAATCAGAGGAAGAATGAGAAGTGCTCCTATTGAACTCCTTGTTGAAGAGGCAAAAGAACTTGAAAAACTCGGAGTCAAAGAGCTCAACATCATTGCTCAGGACACATCGAGATACGGATATGATCTTTATGGTGAATACAGAATAGTTGAACTGATTCAGAGAATCACAAAAGAGACAAGTATTCCATGGCTCAGACTGCTGTACTGCTATCCCGACAAACTGACTGACGAACTGATTGAAGAATTCAGAACCAATGACAGGCTGCTGAAATATATAGACATACCAATTCAGCACATATCCGACCCGGTACTCAAGAGAATGTTCAGACACGGCGGATCCGAAACAATAAGAAGTGCAGTATCCAGAATAAGGAAGGCTGTCCCTCAGATTTGCATCAGAACAACAGTTATGGTGGGGTTCCCCGGAGAAACTGAAGAAGACTTTGAAAAACTGTGTGAATTTATTCAGGAACAGAAATTTGAGAGACTTGGCGCATTTGCTTATTCCAGAGAAGAGGACACCAAGGCCTATGATATGCCCGATCAGATTGACGAGCAAGTCAAGCAGGACCGGTATGACATAATAATGAAGACTCAGATGGAAATAATGGCACAACACAATGAGTCTATGGTCGGAAAAACAATAAAGGTCCTGTGCGAAGGATTTGATAAAGCATCAGGGGCATATTTCGGAAGAGGAGAATACGATGCGCCTGATATCGATACCAAGGTGTTCTTCCTCAATAAGCCGAACATGAAAAAACCTGTTCCCGGGGATTTTGTTGATGTTATCATAAATGATACTATAGACTATGATCTTTTGGGAGAAGTAGTAAAACTGGAGGACTGACATGTCAAAACTGAATTTGCCAAACAAGCTGACGGTAATCAGGCTGCTGATGGTTCCTGTAGTCCTTGTGTTTTTGGTTTGTGATTTCGGAATATATCCGTGGAACAGAATTATTGCTGCGCTCGTTTTTCTTGCTGCTTCGCTTACTGATATGGCTGACGGAAAGATTGCCAGAAAAAGAAATCTGATAACGGATTTCGGCAAATTCCTGGATCCGCTCGCAGACAAATTCCTTGTGATAGCAGGACTTATTGCTTTGTGCTTCAATGATTCTCTGGCACATAAAACAGATGATGTTGCTGCAACTGTTTATTGCTATGCACTGTTTGTCATGACAGTCGTGGTCATATTCAGAGAACTTGCCGTAACATCGCTCAGACTTGTGGTAGCATCAAGCCAGGAAAAAGTAGTAATAGCAGCGAATATATACGGAAAAATCAAGACCGGAAGCCAGGTGACATTTGTAATACTTGCGATTGCAGCATATCCGTTTGTATATCTTTGTCCTGCTGCCTTTTATTCCGTTCTGTATTTCGTCATGCTGTTCTCAACAGTGATGACAGTATTGTCAGGAATAACATATTTCAAAGGTTACTGGAAATACATTAACCCCGAAAAATGAGTTGTTGACAAAATGGCAAAAAACTGTAAAATATTAATATAACTACGATTGGAGACAGAACAATGTTAGACGAAAAGAAACTGCCTGAAGAGGAAGATGCGGGAGTTGTCACACTTACTGATGACGACGGAAAAGAATACCAGTTTGAAATTCTTGCTGAAAAAGAAATTGACGGTGTTGTATATTACGCAATGTATCCACTTGAGGATAACGAAAAGGGCGAATATGTCATTATGAAGGTTGAAAGCGACAATGGTGAAGATGATGTGTCACTTGTTACAATTGACGATGATGACGAATATGAAAGAGTAGCAGATATCATTGAGGATGAATTCTTTTCCGAAATAGATATCGACAAATCAACAGAAGACAAATAATCTTTTTTCTTCCTGCCATTCTCGTGATGTGCTTCAATTGAACCTACATCGATTAAAAGGAACTCTAATCCGTTTTGTGTGTGCAGACCTCCCGGCAAAGCCGGACGAAGGGAGCCTGATCAACACGTGCGAGTTCCACCCTTGCAATTGCAGGGTGTCAATATGCCACACACGGTCTGGCGGGTACCCTATAAAAAAACAGGCTCCGAAAGGAACCTGTTTTTTTATTGAGTATACTATGAATTAAGCGTCCTGCTCCATGTAGCTCTTGTATTCGTCGCACTGTTCAGGTGAACAACCGAAGATTATGTAGTCAACCTTAACGTTCATTCCTGCAACGATGTTTGCACGTGTGTCGCAAGCAAGTTTGAGGTGTTCCTGAGCTGTTTCCCATGCTTTCTTTGTAGCATCGTCCCAGTCTGAATTCTCATCATAAGCATATGTGTAAACGCCGCCGAAGAAGTTGAATTCAAGTCCTGTAAAGCCTTTTTTGGGCTGCCATGAAATGTTGCTTCCGCCAACCCAGCCTTTTGCAAGGGACATCTGTACCTGATCGTAGTAGTTGTCAACGCCGTCATCAATCTTACCATCTTTGCCGCTTACTGCTGACCAGCCGCGTCCGGATGCGATTCCGCCTACCATCATAAGGTCGTATGTGTATACACGCCATTCTTTGCTCTTTTCACATGTTCTTCTGTAGTCAGTTGCTGATTCCGGTTCGCCGCCCTGGAGATAGAGGTTACCGATGACTTCAGTTGTATAATATGTGCCGTCGCCTGTGTTGATGTATCTGATGCCCCAGATGTTATTTGTTGTGTCGTTTACCATTCTTACCTGCATGTACTGGTGTGTGCCATGCCAAGCAGTTTTTTCTGTCGGTTCAGCGTAAGGATATCTTTCCCATGATCCCCAGCCATGAACGATATCATCATCGAAGTCAAATGTTACAAGGTCGTTGAATACAACACCGAATCTCATGTTCTTGAGTGAGCCGTTTTCAAAAGTAACACTTTCAGGATCATATGGGCTTACTGTCCAGATATCCCAGTAGTCTTTTTCGAAATTAATCATGAGGGCTGAGTCATCGTAAATCAATACCTCTGTCAGGTAATCATGGCTTGTAAGACCTTCTGCTGCAGCATAAGTGTCTGTTCCGAAGTCGAAACGAGCAAATACAGGAAGAGTTGTTGTTTCAACAAGTTTAGCTGTTGTTGTTACTGCAGCAGTTGTTGTTGTCTCTTCAGCTGTGGTAGTTGTTTCTTCAGTAGTTGTTTCAGCTGTTGTCTGCTTTGTTGTTTCAGTAGTTGTTTCAGCTGTTGTGGTTGTTTTTTCAGTAGTTGTTTCAGCTGTTGTGGTTACTTTTTCAGTTACAGTTGTAACAACATCTGTCTGTTTTGTTGTGTTATCCTGTTTAGCTGTTGTTGTTTCAGCTGTTGTAGCAGCTGTTGTTGTATCGGTCTCGTTTCCTGAGCAGCTTGCAACGATAGCTAATACTGATACAACCATCAAAACTGACAAAAGAATTGATAGAAATCTTTTCATAAAATGCTCCTTCTTTGAATATTTGTTGGATAATCCAACATGAAGAGTTATGGACCACTTATGGTTATAGTCACAGTGCTCCTATTAATTATGAATTTTATCATTGATGTTATTAATTGTCAATAAAATGGGCATTTGTTGACGAAAAAAAGTGCAAAATACACAAAAAAATCCAAAATGTTGTTCCAATGATGTATAATTGATGTATGAAACTATGGAGGGGAATATGAAGCGATATATTTTAAGATACGGTTCACCGGCGCCAACAACCAACGACTACCTGTTTTCATGGCAGAATGACGACCCGGAAGCGGGGTGGGAAAAATGGTCGCTTCCCATAGGATGCTCACAATTTGGCGCATCTGTTTTCGGACGGGTTGAACACGAAAGAATCAACATCTGCGAAAACTCTCTGGTCAATCCGTATATCAAAGGACCGGACAGATCATACGGAGCGGGAGGAACAAGAACTTTCGGAGACATTATTATAGATTTTGACCATCACAGGCCAATAAACTACGAGAGAACCCTGGACATAAATGAAGCCATAGCAGGTGTCGAATATGAGAATGAAGGGGTTAAATACAGAAGGGAATATTTCTGTTCCTATCCGGATAAAGTGCTTGTTATAAGGCTGGAATCCACAAAAGAAAAAAGCCTGAGCTTTACCATTGCGCCTACAATACATTTTGTCGGAAAAGACTGCATTGTGGAAGGAGACGGATGCGGAAGGACCGGAGAAGTATTTTCTGAAGACGAGCAAATAGTCATGCGAGGAAAATCTTTTGCTTTCAATATTGATTATGAAGGCAGGATTGCCGCGACAATAGAAGGCGGAAGCAAAAAGTGCGAGAACGGAAAAATAATAGTCAAAAATGCTGATTCTGCAGTCATATACTTTGCGTGTGGAACAAATTTCAGAATGCGCAGTCAGGTATTTACTGAAAATGACTACAAGAAAAAGCTGAAAGGTTTTGAGGATCCTCACGAAATCGTCAAGAGAAGAATAGACAGAGCTATTCAAAAAGGATATGAACGCATAAAAAAGAGTCACATAAATGATTATAAAAAACTCTTCAATAGAGTATCTCTTGACCTCGGAGAGCCAAACAATGACCGCACAGACGTAATCCTGAATGAGTATAAGGAAGGAAAAGAGAGCAGATACCTGGAAGAACTTCTGTTCCAGTACGGAAGATATCTTCTGATTGCATCGTCAAGAAAAGGTTGTTATCCGGCAAACCTGCAGGGTACATGGAATGCGTATGACAGTTCACCATGGGAAGACGGGTATACTCATGACATAAACACTCAAATGAACTACTGGCCGTCAGGGCCGGCGAATCTGAGCGAATGTTTCCTCCCGTATATTGCTTATAACAGAGCATATTACAAAAAAACGAAAATGCAGGCGGATGAATACGTTTTGCAGGCAGCCCCGGAAAAATATGAAGGAAAACTGAAGAACGGCTGGTTTATGGGAGCTACGGCAACCATGTATGAAACCGGAGGAGTGTCGCTGTATAAGTATTCCGGACCGGGAACAGCTGCTCTCACTTCAATTCTTTTTTGGGACTATTATGACTACACTCAGGACAGGGAATATCTGAGAAAAACCGGGTATCCGAGACTGCTTGAGTCTTCAAGATTCCTTTCAAAAACAGTGATTGAAAAAGATGGCAAAGTGCTTGCAAAATATTCACTTTCGCCGGAACAGATACATGACAATAAACACTATTTGACCCAGGGTTGTGCTTTTGATCAACAGATGATTTATGAAAATTACAAAAGAACAATCCAGGCAGCGGATATTCTGGGCATCAGTGAATCTGAAGAACCGCTGCTGAAAACAATAAAAGCTCAGATATCAAAGCTGGATCCGGTACAGATAGGAGAAGACGGACAGCTCAAAGAATACAGGGAAGAGAAACACTACGGAGAAATCGGAGAATACAGACACAGACACATATCCCATTTAATGGGTCTGTACCCCGGATCATTGATAACAAAGGATCATAGTGAATGGATATCAGGATCAAAAATATCTTTGAACAAACGCTCGGATCTTTCAACCGGCTGGGCAACTGCTCATCGTCTGCTTTGCTGGGCAAGGACAGGAGACGGGAACAGGGCTCACGATTTGCTCAAATCTGTCATTATTAACTGCATCTTGCCGAATATGTGGGATACTCACCCTCCGTTTATGATAGACGGCAATTTCGGTACTACAGCAGGTATATGTGAAATGCTTCTGCAAAGCCACGAAAGAGTTATTGAACCTTTGCCGGCAATTCCTGAATGCTGGAAGAAACAAGGAAAGTATTCCGGAATTGTTGCCAGAGGAGGTTTCGAAATTTCATGTGAATGGAAAGACGGAATTGTGAACAGGATGACTATTGCCAGCAGAGCTGAAAATGTTTGCAGGATTAAACTTGATAAAAACGCAGGATATTCAATATCCAAACCGAGCAATTGGAATAAGGGTACATTGACCATCTTAATGAAAAAAGGCGAAATCTGCACAATAGAAAAAAAGTAAAAAACAGTTGGCCCCGTTGTCGAAAAGACAACGGGGCCTTGAATATTAACTTATGTAAATATCCTCTAAAACTGTTGCTTAAGCAGCTGCTTCGATTGTGCTCTTGTATGCATCGAGCTGTTCAGGTGAACAACCGAAGATCAAGTAGTCGATCTTAACGTTCATGCCTGAAACGATGTTTGCACGTGTATCGCAAGCTTCCTTAATGTGTTCAGCAGCAGCATCCCACTGTTCGCCTTCGCTGCCATATGTGTAAATGCCTGCAAAGAGGTTGAGTTCGAGAGATGTGAAGCTCTTGTCCTGTGACCAAACTACGTTTGTGCCGCCCGGGTTGCCAACTTCGAATACATATGCTTTGTAATCAAACCAGTTGTCGCATTTTGCATTGTTTGATTTCCATGCAACCTGTCCACGGCCTGAAGCAAGTCCTGATGTGAGGAAAATGTCATATGTATATGTTGCCCATTCATCAGTAGGTGTGCAAGTTCTTCTGTAGTCTGTAGAAGATTCAGGTTCGCCACCCTGGAGATAGAGGTTGCCCATTACGCATGTTGTGAAGTAAGCACCATCACCAGTCTTGATGAATCTGATTGACCAACAAGTCTAACCTGCATGTACTGATGTTTACCAGCCCATACCGGTGCTTCGATATCTTCAACATTCTTATAAGGTGTGTTCTTGTAGCCGCCGTATCCGATTACGATTTCGTCATCAAAATCAAATGTAACGATATCGTTGAAGATAAGTGCGAATCTCATGTTCTTCTGACCGAAAGCTTCAGTCATTGGTGCAGAAGCATCATAAGCAGCTACAGTCCAAACATCCCAATAGTCCTTTTCGAAGTTTACCATAAGGCAAGAATCATCGTAATTGAGAACTGATGTGAGATACTCGTGGCTTGTAAGACCTTCTGCTTCAGCATAAGTGTCTGTTCCGAAATCAAAACGAGCAAATACCGGAAGAGTTGTTGTTTCAACCGGTTTAGCGGTTGTTGACTCAGTTGTTGTTACTTGCGCTTCAGTTGTTGTTTCAGCTGTTGTAACTTTTTCTGTAGCAGTTGTTGTTTCAGCTGTTGTAACTTTTTCTGTAGCAGTTGTTGTTTCAACTGTTGTCTGCTTTGTTGTGTCATCCTGTTTAGCTGTTGTTGTCTCGGCTGTTGTGTCAACCTGTGTAGCAGCTGTTGTTGTATCGGTCTTTTGGCCCGAGCAGCTTGCAACGATAGCTAATACTGATACGACCATCAAAACAGAGAGAAGGATTGATAAAAATCTCTTCATGATTGATGTCTCCTTTTAATATATATATTAAAGAATTCTTTATGATATCGGATTAATGATATTATTAATCCAATATCACGCGAAAATTACATATTCGTCAAATTGCGTGTTGAATATTTGTCTATTTTTTTGCTTGACTATTTGAACTTTCTTTATCTTTGTCCTTGTAACCGGGCATATTGCTTAAAAGTGTCTTTGTTTTTTGTTCCATGTTTTCAGGAAGTTTTCTGTCAAACGGGAACACCTCAGCGTTAATGATGGTGTTCATTACTTCAACTATAAACTTGCCTGTTGATTCAAGGGACTTTGCCGTGATTCTTGACAAAGTATCGTTTCTGCTGTGAATGTTTGTTGTTCCTTCAGCTGCTTTTCTGTAGAAATTGACTGCCGGTACTCCGCAGAGTGCATAAGGCATTCCGTCTGAAGGATATGTGTCCTGGTATACGGTCGCACCATGTCCGTTAACTTTTGCATAGTAGTCAATTGCATGAACTATCTTGTCTTCGCCTGTTATCCTGACAATGTCTCTTCCGAGAACAGGTCCGGTCATATCCACATTGCAGCACAGTCTTGTCTGTTTGACTTCATCAGGGTGCTGATCTACGAATGCACGGCTTCCATAAAGACCTCTTTCTTCGGAACCGCAGAAAACAAATCTCAAAGATCTTTTGGGCTGGTTTTTAAGATAATACCTGAGCATTTCAAGATTGTTCACTGTGCCCGAACCATTGTCAAACATTCCGTGGCTGAACACGACGGAATCGTAATGCGCGGTGATGGAAACAATCTCGTCAGGATATGTTGTTCCTTTGATAAATGTTGTGACGTTCCTGGATTTGGCGGTAGTTTCATTCTGGCTCAGTGTGAGTCTGACTTTTTTGACGCCTTTGTCCACCATTGCAACTGCATCGTTTACGTGAACGCAGACTCCGGGGATAACGCCGTTAACCAGATGCTGTTCTCTGAGCATTCTTTCTTCGATGTCAAATGTGCCTTTTTTGTCAAGATATGAACCACACACTCCAATGAATCCGACAGCGCCTGCTTTTATGAGTTTTTCGAATATTCCGGCATTGATTCCGCCAACAAACAGAACAATTTTTCCTTCCGTGTTCTGAAGTGAAAGATCGTCAAATCCTTCAAGGTATTTGAGTTCCGCCTCAATTCCGTCTTTTGCATTGTTGCCTGAAAAACCGTATCCTGTGACTTCGTACTCTTTGTAGAATGGTTCAAGGGCTTCCAGTTTAACTTTTTCTATGGTATAGAAGGGAACATCAAATGTCTCGATTACCGGTTCTGCACCAAGCTCCCTGATTTTTTCTGCAATATAATTGGCAGCCTTTGTTTCACCTTCTGTTCCCGACAGTCTGACATAATCGATGGCCTTAAGGTTTTCGACCATTCTCTTTCCTGAAATGTCCATGTTCTTCCTCTTTTCTTATATATGTAATTTTTATTTATCCGATTTTGTTTTTCCGGCTTTCTTCATAACAATAATATATCTGATTACGAAGACTGCCAGTGCAGCTGTGACAATTAAGGCCAATACTATTATGGCCGTTTTAGAGGTAATGGTATCTCTTACAGATATCCAGAACTCCTTAGAAGCACTCAGCGGTGCATCAATATTTGATATAAGATTGGTCTTTCCAAGGTATTGATCCTCATAATAAATCTCAACCGCTCCGACCACCTGCCCCTTGACAACGGGAGCCGTGAGTTTATCGCTCTGAGGAATAATGACTGTCCTTATTTTGTCCTTGGTGTAATCGACGGGCAAAAATGAATAGTAATCGTTTTCACACGAAACCGACACCCAGTCTCTTACTGAACTGAGCGCTACGGAAAGTGTTCCCAGTATTTCCGAAGAATCTATCACCTTGAAAACAGAGTATGCATTTTTACACCATTTTATCAGAGCAGATCCGTCGTAGTACACATTTATCGAATCGGCATCAACGCAGTTCATGCAAACAATAATATACTGGAATGAGCCTGTTTTCGGGGATGTCACAAGACACCAGCCCGAGTCTTCGGTATATCCTATGAGAATGCCGCTGGCATCTGTGTTGAAATATTTCGCGGTGGTACCTGAAGATATCAGATAGTTTCTTGTAAACACGCGTCTTTCGTCGCTTGAGTTGGTTTTTGATGTGGTATATGCCCTGGTGTTGCATATGTCCATAAAACCATCCATGGAATATGCATATGCAGAAATCAGCGCTATGTCATAAGCGGTCGTGTATGCGTTTTTGCCGTCAAGCCCGGTGGGGCATGTAAAATGCGTGTTCACAGCACCTATTTCAGATGCTTTGGCATTCATCTTTTCGGCGAATGAAGCTATCGAACCAGAGATAGCAATTGCCAGTGCGTTTGATGAATCATTTGCTCCGGAAATAAGCATGGAATAAATGAGGTCTTTGGCAGGTATTTTCTCTTCTGCCTTGAGATCCAAAACAGTGGTTCTGTATATGCCTTTGAGCGCCTCGGAAGACACTTCAACCAGCTCATTCATGTTTGTGCCGTAGTGTTCCAAAGCAATGATAGCGGTCATGATTTTTGCAGTCTGACCCGGAGATACTTTTTCATTTTCCTTTTTTCCGTATACCATCTTGTG
>CADAXH010000008.1 GCA_902791785.1 uncultured Ruminococcus sp.
AGGCCGATGCGATACGCTTCGGCTTGTTTGCAATATATGAAAGTGAGAAGACAGAATATGATAAAACTGTACAATAACGGAGCAGAATTCATAACTGAAAACGAGCATATGCTGAACCTGAACAAATACATGTCCACGTTCTTTTTCATGGATGCTCCCCTGCTAAAGAAAACAAACAAATCCAATTATGCGATAAAGGCTGAAGAAAGCAGCAGGCAGCTGCTTGCATTGAAGGTCGAGCCATATAACCTAATGCTATACGGCGACAAGGATCTTCTCCCCGAACTGCTGCAGTTCATATCCCGGAACGGCTATGTCATGGAAGGCGTGATGTGCCCTTCGGACATCGGAGAATATCTGGTGGATATTTCCAATAATGTTATAGGCAAAGAATATGTAAAGTCCATAGGAATGGATTTCATGGAAACCACAAAATACACTGAACCTTCTTCGGATGAAGTCACTGTTCCCTCTCATGATAATCTGGATCAGCTGTATGGTTTTTACGTAAATTTCATCAGGGACTGCGGACTGACGGACAAGCCTGACAGGGAAAGACTCGAAAAGAATCTCTCCAGCTTCAGGATCGTGAAAGCTGACGGCGAACCTGTGAGCATGGCTGCATTCTCCGTTAACACCGAATCGTCCTACAGGATCACCCACGTATATACAAAACCGGAATACAGGGGCAAAGGATATGCACGCAAAGTCGTCAATTCCATAAAGAACGAAATACTGGCCATGGGAAAAACCGCAACCCTGAACGTGGATCAGGCAAATCCCGTTTCATATCACCTGTACAGTTCTCTCGGATTTGAAAAAGTCTTTTCACAGGGACTGTTCTACCCGAAACAGAAATAGCGATACTTTGAGTTGAGAAAAAAGACAAAAGAATGTATAATTGGTGCAGCACACCGAAAGGATAAGGAAAAAATGGCAAAAAGAATTATAAGCATTCTGCTTGTACTGGCAGCAATCTTCGTCCTCGCAGGCTGTTCTACGGCACAGCCGCTTCCCGAGACAGAAGATTCAACATTCATCAAGAATCCCAAAAAGATCAGCGAGTATCTTAAAAAAGAGGATTACAAATCAATCGCATACGCCTATCTCTACAACACAAAAGAAGGCGCCAAGTCATACAAGATTTCAAGAAGCGGAACTCTCAAGGGCAAGGTTCTCTTCATAGATTATGAAATCGAGATTTCATCATCTGAAATTAAGAAAGACAACTCATACTACGGAAAGTATGATTCCGTTTCCCCCCTCACAACAGTTCACGGCGAATTCTACATGAATGACAAAACCAAGATCCTCACCACCAATGACCTGAAAGATTACAAGGTTTACAGCATGGAGGATTATCACAAGACGACATATTCTCCGGATCAGGACCATCTCCTTGGTTATGTATTCAATGACAAATCGATTCTCAAGGGCGAACTCGTTTCCCACTCGGGCGGAATTGTCACCATAAAATACACTCTTGACAACGATCTGGCCACAAGATATGCAAAACTTGACATTAAAACAACGGGCGATCTGTCAGATTATCCCAAATTCTCAAGCGTAGTTTTCACTCTGACGATGAAAGAGGATTATACTCCCGTAAGTTACAGTGTTGATGCAGTTTATGACGTGTCAAAACCCATTCTGGGTTCAGCAACAGTCACTCAGCACCTCGACTGCAGATTTGACAGCTACAATGAAAGCATTGAAATTCCCAACGAATCGTCCCTGATTGAAAAGCTCGGACAAAAGCCTTCAGAACTTGTTGAAAACAAAGAAGCAACAGTCAAGGATCAGCTGCTTTCAAGTCTCAGCGGACTGAGTTTCGACAAGGGTCTGAACATTGACGGTGCACTTACAATGGAAGTCACAGGAATGAAATTCTCGACGACCATAGAAACCTCCACCCTGTTTGACGTATCAAAGCTGAATGACGAGAATCTCTACAGCGTCCTGAAATTCCATTCCAAACTTGCCGGCGACAATACTTTCAACTCACTGATAGGTATCATAAACGGCTTTGCAGGAGACAAACTCGGAGAATATAAGGAGCTGCTCAGCGATTTTGCCGGACTTGACGTATACTACACAGGAGACGGAGCATTCTATATAATCCCGTACAACGCCGAACACAAAGTCTACTCGGTACTGAAACTCAAACTCACTGACGTCGTTGACCTCATTTTGTCCAAAGTCAACATATACAATCTCATAAGCGGTTCAAACAAGGATCTTGTTACATTTGAAAAAGAAGCAGGATCAGACGACAAGAATTACAGCGTAAACGTTCTTCTGAACGAAGACACAATAGCCTCAATCAGGAAGACAATAAACGAGTTCTTCTCAAATCCTGATTATGCAATGATAAAAACACTGCTCGGATATGAGGATTTCGGTTCCATTGACGTAAGAATCGACGTCAAGGACGGCACGATCAGCAAAGTTTACGCTGGTGTCAATTATCTGAAGACAAATCCGTCAACTGAAGAAGGCAGCAAACCTATAAAAACCACTCTGATAGAACTTGTTCTTGAAACAAAAGCTCTGAATTATGACTTTGCAAAACTCTCTGAAGCAAAGCCAATCGTCGAGGCGTACGATTCAGTTCAGACACTCAAGGCAAAACTGAAATCTTTCATTTCCAGACCATATCTCAGCAAAGGTTTTGCAAATGATGCAGCAAAAATCATTGAAGAATACAATGCTCTCAGCGAAACTCAAAAACTGTTTATTCCGGACAACCAGGTTCTCGAACTGAAGTCAATCAAAGAAAAAATCGAAAAGACAATTGGGTTCCTGGATACATGCAGAAAGTACGATTATAGTAAACTGAGCAACAGAGACATTATTGATCTCTCAAAAGCTTACAATGCGGCAGCAGCTGACTCAAAACTGATCATAGAAGAATACGGCCAGGAATATTACGACAAGCTGGTTTCACTCAGTCCCCTAGTCGATTATTCAACATTTGACAGCGCAATTGCCAAAATAAAGAGCGCTGACGAAAAAGAATGGAACCTGACCCCTGAAGAATTATCAGAAATCAAAGTACTTATCGAACTTGCCGAAGTCAATATGGACGTCAGGACTTCATTGTTCATGAAACTGTTCTCCTGCCCTTCTCCGATGGATTTTGACACATTCGCGGGCAAAATCAACAATCTTACAAAATAAGTCAAGAGGTATTAAAAAATGAGAACTACAAAAAGAATATTCTCCTCAGTTCTGACCATGATTATAATCTCAGTCATGGTGCTTGGCTTTTCAGGATGCGGAAAAAAAGTATCTTTTGAATACTGGAACGAATGCAGTTCCCTCACCGCTCTGAAAGATTATGTCAAGAATGTAACTAACAAAAATTCACCCGACTACATTCCTGTTGAAGACAGAATTGCAGTATTCGACATGGACGGAACATTGTGCGGTGAGCTCTTCCCGGAATATTTGGAATACCTTCTTCTCGCTTACCGCTGTCTCGACGATCCGACTTACAACGCAAGCGACGAGCTGAAAGAAGTTGCAAACCTGATCAGAGAATCCGGAAAGAACTACAAGACACCGAATGTACCTAATTTCGATGTGGTTCACGGAACAGCCCAGGCAGAAGCATTCAAAGGACTGACGCCGAACGAGTTCATACAGTATGTAAAAGATTTTCTTCAGCACGATGCAGAAGGATTCAAGAACCTCAAGTATGCCGATTCAATTTACAAACCGATGATTGAAGTTGTTGCATTCCTTCAGGAAAACGGATTCACCACATACGTAGTGAGCGGTTCAGACAGAATGATTTGCCGCGCAGTAGCATGTGAGAAACTGAACATCCCCGAAAGTCAGATAATAGGAATGGATGTCACACTTGTGGCAACCCACCAGGGAGAAAAAGACAGCCTACAGTATCAGTTTAACAGCGAAGGCGATGACACTCTCATCAGAGGCGACACACTGTGGATAAAGAATCTGAAAATGAACAAGGTATTCAACATCGCTCAGGAGATCGGAAAACAGCCTGTTCTTTCATTCGGAAACAGCAGCGGTGACGTAAGCATGCACGAATATACAGTCACAAACAACAAGTACAAGGCAATGGCATTCATGCTTGTTGCTGACGACACCGAAAGAGATCACGCAGACATGAACGAAACAAACAAGAGGATAGCTTCATGGAAAGAACACGGCTATACAATCATTTCCATGAGAGACGACTTCAAAACCATTTACGGATATGACGTAGAAATGGTCAAATAACACAAATACCAAGAGGATAAATCCTGTCGGAAGATTCGGATTTATCTTCTTTTTTTCGCTTTTTGCGTCTTTACTATTATGTAGACTTGTGATATGATTAAGTATGTTTTTCATCGTGCGCATTATTATGCATGCGCGCGCAACGAATTGATCTCGGGGGAGGCGTAATATGATAAACAGTTTCCTGCACTATGCTGAATCGAATGTTATTTGCGTGATCATATTTGCCATTCTGCTTTTCCATGACCTTTTCAGTGTTGACAGGCAGGAGAAACAAATCAAGTTCGATCATGCACTCATCGGATTCATTGTTTATTTTCTTGCCGACTCAGTCTGGGGCGCCATCTCTGAAGGAGTGATTCCTTCCACAAAAGCAGTGCATGTCATCATAAACTTTTTCATGTTTGTGCTTTTGTCATCCGTCACATTCCTGTGGCTGAGATATGTAATGGCTGTTCAGCAGCATCCTGATCGTGAAAAACCGCTGTACAAGTTCCTCGTGAGTCTGCCGTTCCTGATTTCCACTCTGTTAATGGGAATTATCTATCTCATAAATGACAGTCTCTTGTTTGACGAAAAATTCGAAGTTACGACTTTGTTTAATATAATCTCCGTAATCGTGCCGGGCATCTACATCTGCACAGGCCTTGTCAATTCACTCAGAAGGGCAAGACATACGGAAGATCATGTAGAGAAAGTCAACTACATAATCATCGGGCTGTTCCCGTTTTTCGTACTGACGGGCGGAATTATCCAGGTAGTATTCCCTCACTTCCCCATTTTCTGTTTCTTCTGCACTTTCCTTATGATCCTGTTCTACATAAGATCGATGGACACTCAGATATCTACAGATCCTCTGACAAAACTAAACAACCGTGGCGAGCTGATCAGATTCATATCCCAGTCGTCGAACCTCCACATTGAAAACCGCCGCACATTCTTCATAATGTTCGACATAAACGATTTCAAGATGATCAATGACACATACGGACATGCTGAAGGCGACAGGGCTCTCACAATTGTTGCCGGTGCAATGACGGAGACTCTTAAATCCCAGGATTTATCCTCATTCTGTTACAGATACGGCGGCGACGAATTCGTAGTCATACTGTTTGCCTACAGAAACACAGAAGTCGAAAACATAATCAGTTCAATCCGTTCGAATATAGAAAAAGGATGCAAAGCAGCAAATGTTCCGTACATTGTTTCAATAGGCGCCGGTTTTGACGAACTCGCAAAAGAGTCGGATACAGTACAAAAATGCATGGGACGCGCAGACGACAAGCTGTACAAAGACAAAGAAATGATGAAAAAGTCCCGAAGATGATACCACAAATTTTCAACAGTGATTGAAAGGAAGTTCAGTTTTTATAATCCATGAACCTTATAGTCCTGGCGGAATTCGTCAATACCGAAGAAAAGCGCGAAAAGCTTCACGAAATCGGTTGCGACTATTATCAGGGATACCTGTACTCACCTGCTGTATTCCTTGACGAAAACAATAAATCAGACACACAACAATAGAACTGGAGTATTCTGGAATGTACGAAATTAATTTTGAATCACCTGCATTTTTGCTGTCTCTTTTGTGTTTTGTATACTGCTTGACGGCAAAACATAAGCAGTACATACCACCGAAAGGATTCAAAAACAAAATGACCAGCCAGCATTTTGCCTTCCTCATAATGCTGGTTGCCAACATGCTGTCGTCCATATCGTCAGTTGTTGGTGTTTACCTGACTACTGCAACATTTGAGAATGTTGCCTTTTGGCAGTACCTTTTCCACGCATTCTATTTCTTCTTCCACACCACCCTTTCCGTTTCGTTCTCCCTGTACATAATGAACGTAACCGGCACAAGCCTCAAGTGGAAGATTACGGGATACATTCTTTTCTTCTCTCCGTACTTCATAAGTGAGATACTGGTCCTCACCAACAGTTTCACAAGTTGGGCATTCTATATGGACGAGAACCTCATATACCACAGAGGTCCTCTGATGCCTCTTCTGTACGGATTCGGAGCAATATATGTCATACTCGGATTTGTGTTCTTCATGAAAAACAAGAAGGCAATATCCAGAGTCGACAGAATTGCCGTAGGCTCATTCATCATCATTGCAACTCTCGGAATCATCATTCAGGCAATCAAATCAAGCTACCTCGTAGAACTGTTTGCAGAGGCCCTTGCCTGTCTCGTCATCATGATGGTGCTCGAAGAAAAGAGCGGCCGAATTGAACCCATTACGGGACTGCTGAACAGAGTTGCCTTCGTTGACGCAAACAGAAAGCTCATTGGATCGAAACATAAATATCAGCTCGTTCTCATAAGAATTGCAGAACTTGAAAAATTCCTGAAAAGATTCTCCGGACACGAAGCAGACGAATTTTTGATTGCAGTATCATCTTTCCTGACATCTGAAGCATCAGGGTGCGAAGTATATACATACCGCCGTGAAGATTTTGGCGTCATTTTCAAGGACGACAAGTACAATCTGGCAAATGAATTTGAACAAAAAGTGCTCGAGAGATTCGGCCGCGAATGGATTTTTGACAGTCTGAGCATAAAAGTGGATGCTATTACGACTGTTGTCAGGGTACCAAAAGACGTACACAAACTGGAAGACGTCACAAGCATTGTTTCTTCCTACTACAAAAAAGACAAAGTGGGTTCCTATTCCGTTCCATTTGAAGAGCTGTACGAACTCATCAAGGCAAATTCATATGAAACTGCATTGAAAGATGCAATCAGCGGGAACAAACTTACTCTGTTCTACCAGCCTATCTGGTCAACAAAGGAAAAAAAGGTCGTCTCAGCAGAGGCTCTGCTCAGAATAAACAGCAAAGAGCTGAAGGCTCTCTCTCCCGAAGTATACATACCGGTCGCTGAAAAGACGGGATTGATCAAGGATATAGGACTGTTCGTGTTTGAAGAGGTATGCCGCTTCCTCAAGGATGAAAGACTTAAAGAAACCGGAATCAGATATGTAGAACTCAACCTGTCAATTTACCAGTTCATGTATTCTGACCTTGTTGACAGATTTGAAGAGATCAGAAAGAACTACGACATAGACAGCAGCCAGATCAATCTGGAAATCACCGAGACAGCAACCGAACTTGACAGCACTGAAATAATCGAGACTCTGAAAGAGTTCCGTGATCTCGGCTATTCCCTGTCCCTTGACGATTTCGGCACGGGATACTCAAACTTCATGAGAATGATAGGAACAAATTACCAGAACATCAAGATCGACAAGTCAATACTGTGGAATTTATCCAAGGACGAAGAAGACTCAAAGATGCTCAGCAATCTCATCCATTTCATCAAGAGTCTCGGATCAGACATAATCCAGGAAGGTGTTGAAACAAAAGAGCAGCTTGATCTTGTAACTAAGTGCGGCTGCAATTACATACAGGGATACTATTTTTCAAAACCGGTGCCAAAGGACGAATTCTTTGAAAGCATTTCGGGCTGGGATGCCTTGGCAGACAACGCCTGAAAAAGAGGTGTTCGCATGACGTTTTTGGATTACATAACAGAAAACTACGGCATGCTGTTTGAAGTCATAGGACTCATAATCATGCTGTCAATCAGCGTGCACATTCCAAAAAAGATGAAAATATTCACCATTGCTGCCGTTTCACTGATGTTCATCGAAACGATTGTTTTTCATCTCGAAAAGTGGACGCAGACATTTGAGACTCTGAGCATTGCAAGACCTCTGCTCACTGCTACTCTTTACTCTATTTATCCAATCATTCTGATATTGATGCTTGGTATTACTGCCGGAACCATGTCAAAGAAAGTCTTCTGGCTTCTTATGATACCGGAGATTCTCAGTATTCCGGCATATTACTCGTCGCAATGGACACGTATTGTATTCTACTTCAAGGAAGACAACCATTATTCGGGCGGTCTTATTCCCAGTCTGCCGTATTTCATCTTCATTTTCTATGCAATTGTTTTCGTTTTTGTCAATTTCAAATATCTGAAAAACTACTACCAGATTAACAAGCTGATTATAGGATATATCGTCATCGGACCGTTTGCGGGAGTTGGAATGTATATTGCCAGCTCATCCGAGAAGGACTACATTCCGTTTTTCGGTTCAGCAATGCTGCTCTACTTCATTTTCATGTACATCCATATGGCAAAGGTGGATCCTCTGACTTCCCTTCTCAGCCGTCAGAGTTACTACAAGGATCTGGAAAACAGCAGGAATATCAACTGTGTTGTTTCAATCGACATGAACTACCTTAAGTACTTCAACGACAACATGGGACATGAAGCAGGCGACAAGGCACTGGCCACCGTCTCGAAGATAATGAGAGAAAACAGCGGACCGAACGGAATTGTTTACAGAGTAGGAGGAGATGAATTCGTCATCCTGTATTCAGGTGTATCCGAAGAAGAAGTACAGCAGAGAATCCAGACGATGAGGGATGAAATGGCAAAGACCGAATATGCCTGCGCTTTCGGTTATTCCATGAGACTGCCCGGAGAATCGATTCATGATACAATCAGGAAATCTGACGAACTCATGTACATAAACAAAGCAAATATGAAAAAAGAATGTCCGGTGATCAACTACGTGGACCCGAGAGTCCAGTAGTATTGTTACGGATTGAAAAAAGAAAAAGAACAGAGGGTCACCTCGTTGTTTGGGCATGATCATTGCCCTTCTTTTTTTCAATGCAACATACAACAAAGAAAGGATTGCGAATAATGGTATCATTCGCTAGCGATTACACTACAGGAGCCCATCCGGAAATACTCAAGCGTCTGGCAGAAACCAATTTTGAGAGTCTTCCGGGCTACGGGACTGACAGATACTGCGAGAGCGCAAAAAAGAAAATCTGTGACTACATAGGCATGAAAAATGCCGATGTGGAATTTCTCGTCGGAGGAACTCAGACAAATGCTGTCATCATTTCCACCGTCCTAAAAGACTATGAGGCGGTAATATCCGCAAAGAGCGGACACATAAACCAGCACGAATCCGGAGCGGTTGAATATACAGGACACAAAGTCATCGAGATTGATCAGAGCATGGGAAAAATCGACATTCAGGCATTAAAAAGCTATTTGTCCGCTTTTTATTCGGACAGAAACAATGAGCACATGACTTTCCCGGGCATGGTATACATTTCGCATCCCACCGAATACGGAACTTTGTATTCAAAGAGCGAACTTGAGCAGATTTCTTCAGTTTGCCGCGAATACGGCATGACGCTTTTCCTTGACGGTGCAAGACTAGGCTATGGTCTTATGAGCAATAATACAGACGTAACCATAAAGGATATCGCTGAGCTGTGTGACGTGTTCTATATAGGCGGAACAAAAGTCGGAGCGCTGTGCGGTGAAGCCGTGGTTTTCACAAAGAACAACAAGCCCGCCCACTTCACAAACCTCATAAAGAAGCGCGGTGCACTCCTTGCAAAAGGACGCCTGCTGGGAATCCAGTTTGATACATTATTCACAGATGATCTGTATTTCAGGATAAGCAGACACGCAATTGAAATGGCAGAAAAACTCAAAAAAGTATTAGCCGGTCATGGCATCAGATTTTTCATTGATTCCCCGACAAACCAGCAGTTTGTCATTCTTGACGACAGAACAATGGAAAAACTCGGTGATAAACTCGTTTTCAGTTTCTGGGAGAAATATGACTCTGACAGCACTGTGGTCAGATTTGCAACCAGCTGGTCGACAACTGAAGAAGATCTCGCTTATCTGGAAAAATCGTTAAAAGAATGCGTGTGACGTATATTTGGAGCAATTATGACACTGTATGTTAATGCCTGCGTAAGAACAGATTCAAGGACAAAAAGACTGGCAGAATGTTATCTTGAAAAATATCCTGACAACACAGAAGAATTGCAGCTTGAAAATGTTAGCTTCCCTGTTGTAAACCGGAAATTTCTCGACAAAAGGGACGAGCTTATTTCAAACCGGGAATTTGCCCACCCGATGTTTGAATTGGCAAATCAGTTTGCAAAAGCCGACAGAATCGTGATGGCTGCCCCGTACTATGATTTGTCATTCCCTTCAATGCTTAAACAGTACATTGAACAAATCAATGTTCTCGGGATCACATTCAGGTATTCAAAAGAAGGAAGACCTGTCGGGCTGTGCAACGCCGGAGAGCTCGTGTACATAACAACGGCAGGAGGCCCTCACGTAAATCATAGTTTCGGATACGGATATGTTGAGGCACTGGCCAAGGAATACTACGGAATAAGGGACGTAAAGCTTATATCTGCAGAAGGGCTCGATATATATGGAGCAGATCCGGAAAAAATTCTCAGAGAAAGAATTGCAACATTATGATAAAGATTGAAACCGTCATCAGAGGCAGTTTTGAAAACAGCTATTTCAGGTTCGGCCGCGGAGACAGGACCATGGTTATAATACCCGGTCTGAGCGTAAAGAGCGTCATGGAATCGGCTGACATAGTCGCAAAACAGTACAAGGTATTCGATGAAGACTTTACGACTTATGTCTTTGACAGGAGAAAAAATATATCTTCGCCTTATTCAATCAAAGAGCTGGCAGACGACGCCGCCAGGCTTATAGACATTCTTGGATTAAAGGACATATGTCTTTTCGGAACATCTCACGGAGGCATGATATCCCTCGAGCTCTGTCACTCAAGAGCTGACCTTGTGAAAAAACTGGCCCTCGGATCAACTTCAATCAAGGTTTCGGAAGACAACGCACCCGCACTTGAAAAATGGATTGCAAAGGCAGAATCAGGGGACAAGGAAGGACTCATGACAGATATGGGAAGAGACATATATCCCGGGTATTTTTTCAGCCGGTACGAAGAAGCATTCAGGCAGCTGGGCAAAACAATAACCGAGGAAGAACTCAGGAGGTTCATAATCCAGGCGGAAACAATCAAAGGCTTTGATTTCACAGACCGCGTCAGAGACATCACATGTCCGGTTTTCGCCGTGGGATCTTCAGACGATAAAGTCCTGGGAAAAACAGCCATTACCGAAATAGAAAAAGCATTTTCGTCAAATCCCGGTTTTTCCTGCCACATATACGAAGGATTCGGCCACGCAGCTTATGACATGGCACCGGATTTTACTGAAAGGCTCTTTACATTTTTCAAATAACAATCACACCCTGTTTTGAGGTACACACAATGGGCTCAAGAACCGTATACAAAAACAAATCTCTTCAGGAAATATCTTTTCCGCTTGGCGGCATCGGAACCGGATGCATAGGACTTGGCGGAAACGGATCCCTTATAGACTGGGAAATATTCAACCGCCCGAACAAAGGCGGAGACAATGGTTTCAGCCACTTTGCCATAAAAGCTGTAAAGAATCACAAAACCCTGGATTCCAGGGTCATTTGTTCTGACATAACAAAAGACTATGCAGGAACAACAGGACACAGATACGGTGCAGGAATGAGAAGCACCAGCATGCAGGGATTCCCGCATTTCAGAGACTGCGTCTTCCACGGAGAATTCCCTATTGCGAAAATAGACTTTTCAGACGATTCTTTTCCGGGAAAAGTGTCAATGACGGCCTGGAATCCGCTTATTCCCCTCGACGAGGACAATTCAAGCATACCGAGTGCGTTCATTGAATTTTCCGTAAAAAACACGACTGACTTTCCTCTCGATTATTACATTTGCGCTTCTCTAATGAATCCGTATGTTTCATCAGTCAACAGATTCGAAAAAGACGAAAACGGAAGCTTTGTGAATTTCTATGAAACCGAACATCCGAAAGACAGTACGGAGTATTTCGAAATGACCCTCGGAACGGATTCGGACGATGTTTCATGTCAGGAATACTGGTACAGGGGATCGTGGTTTGACGGCCTTGAAAGGTACTGGAGAAACTTCAACGAGTGCGAAAAACTACCTCCGCGCCACTATGACGAGCAAGGAAGGAAAGACTATGCGTCACTCTCCGTTCACGCGTTTGCACCGCCAAAAGAGACCGTAAAAGTAAGGTTTGTCATATCCTGGTACATGCCTAACAACTACAATTACTGGAAAAGATATACAGAAAAAGATTGCGACGGAAATGAAAAAGACGTAACATGGAAAAACTACTATGCTGTCCTGTTCGGAAGTTCCTCTGAAGCATGCAGATATTCCCTGTCAAACTGGGACAGTTTTTACAGAAAAACTTCGGAATACAAAAATGCCGTTTTCTCTTCTTCCCTGCCTGAATCTGTCAAGGAAGCTGCAGGATCAAACGTGGCTGTTCTGAAAAGCCCCACCGTAATGAGACTTGAGGACGGACAGTTCTACGGATGGGAAGGAGTATGGGAGAACAGCGGTTCATGCGAAGGCACCTGCACACACGTCTGGAACTATGCTTATGCCCTGTGCTTTCTTTTCCCCAAACTTGAACAAAGCATAAGAGAAACGGACTTTGAGTACAACCAGGACGACAACGGCGCCATGCTGTTCAGGATGCAGCTCCCTCTCGGAAGAGACAATGGCTCTTTCCGCGCCTGCGTTGACGGACAGATGGGCGGTGTAATCAAGACATACAGAGAGTGGAAGCTCAGCGGAGACACAGACTGGCTGAAGAAAATCTGGCCGAAAGTAAAAAAGTCCCTCGAATATGCATGGAGCAGCAGCAATCCCGACTGCTGGGACAAAAACATGGACGGTGTACTTGAAGGAAGACAGCACCACACTCTTGACATGGAACTTTTCGGACCGTCATCATGGCTTGAAGGATTCTATCTTGCAGCATTGAAGTGCGGTGAAATAATGGCAAGGCACTTAGGCGAAAACGAATCAGCCGAGCTGTACAGTCAGCTCTTCAGCAGAGGAAAGAAATACTGCGACGAAAAACTGTTCAACGGAAAATGGTACTGCCAGAATATAGACCTGAGCGACAAATCTGTTCTAGGCCAGTATGAAGACGCCGTAAACAAATACTGGAACGAAGAATCAAAAGAAATAAAGTACCAGATAGGCGAAGGATGCGAGATTGACCAATGCCTTGCACAGTGGCATTCAAATATATGCGGAATAGGTGAGATTTACGACAAACAGAAACTTCACACTGCCTTGAAAAGCATCTGCAGGAACAATTACCTGCCGGATATGCGAAATCACTACAATACATTCAGGCTGTTCGCCGTCAATGACGAAGCTGGTGTCATTATATGCTCATACCCGAAAGGCTCAGTAAAGCCCGCAATTCCCATCCCGTACGCACAGGAGTCAATGCACGGCTTTGAATATGCCCTGGCAGGTCTGCTTGTGTCTGAAGGAATGACAGAAGAAGGCATCCGCATTGTTGAATCAATACGAGACCGCTACCGCGGGCACAACAGGAATCCTTTCAACGAGATCGAGTGCGGATCCAACTACGCCCGCAGCATGGCCTCATTTGCGCTGCTGCCAATATTCTCAGGTTTTTCATTTGACATGACGAAAAACAGACTTGGATTTGATCCCGTAATGAACGGTGACTTCAAATGTCCCTGGTTTGTTTCAAGCGCATGGGGAATATATGAAAAGAAAACAGGATGCACTTCCCTTACTGTAAAAGACGGAAAAATAAGGCTGTCATGCCTCTCTTTGCCGTACGTAAAATCAGTTAAAAACGTAAAATGCGGAAAAAAGACTGTTCCGTTCAGCTTCAGGGACGGAATACTTACAATTGACGCAGTCGTCACGGACAGACTCGTCATAATTCACAATTGAGGCATTTGAACATGAAGATAATACAGGACATTCTTTTTGAACACAGGGATGAACAATATGCATCTTTTCAGGCTAAACTCCTCCCTTCAGTTCCCCCGGAGAGTGTAATCGGAATAAGGCTGCCGGAAATAAAGGGCATCGCAAAGGAAATAAAAGACAAACCATTCTGCCGGGAGTTTTTGTCGGAACTTCCTCACGAATATTATGACGAAAACCAGCTTCACGCATTTGTCATAAATATGATCAGGGACTTTCAGCTTTGTCTGCAGGAAACAGAAAAGTTTCTTCCCTATGTAGACAACTGGGCAGTATGCGATTCGCTGTCCCCCGCAGTATTCAGGAAAAACCATGACGAGCTGATACCTTTCATTAAAAAATGTATGGAATCGGACAAAGTGTTCACTGTACGTTTTGCAGTAAACATGCTCATGAAGAATTATCTTGATGATTATTTCAGACCGGAATATATTGACTGGGTCGCATCGAAAGACTGTGACGAATACTACGTGAACATGGGAGTGGCATGGTATATGTCATTTGCCCTCGTCAAGCAGTGGGATGATGCCATCAGACTCATCGAATCCGGAAAGCTCTCGAAATTCACTCAGAACAAATCCATTCAGAAATCCATAGAGAGTTACAGACTGACACAGCAGCAAAAGGACTATCTCAGAACTCTTAAGAAGCAGGATGCTCCGAAAACAAAAATATAACAGGCGTTGGAAAAAGAAAAATGTTTAAGGATATACGAACGAATTACAAATTTACGAGGCTCACATGCTACGTGAGCTACTTCATACAGGCTATAGCAGTCAATTTTCTGCCGCTTCTTTTCGTGACGCTGAGAGAGGAATACAGCCTGTCCCTGGCCCAGATAACCTTCCTGATCACAATCAATTTTGCCATTCAGCTCTCAATTGACGCATTGTCTGTCTTTTTTGTGGATAAAATAGGAATAAGGACGTCATACATACTGTCACATGTGTTCCCGTTCCTGGGTCTTGTCTTCCTTTCTTTCCTTCCTCAGTTAATCGGAAATGCATATGCAGGTCTGCTCATTGCAGTCATTTTCATGGCTGCAGGTTCCGGTCTTCATGAAGTGCTGGTCAGCATGATACTTGAAGGAAGCAACACCGACAACCATACAACATCAATGAGCCTGCTCCATTCGTTCTACTGCTGGGGCTGTGTTGCAGTATTCGTCCTGTCAACAGTGTTTTTCAACTTATTCGGTATTCAGAACTGGAGAATACTTGCCCTAATCTGGGCGCTTATTCCTCTTCTTGACCTAGCTCCCGTAGCCCTTGTTCCGCTCAGGATTCCTGTTCCCGAAGGCGAACAGAGTGCTTCACTTAAAGACCTTTTCAAAAACAAATTCTTCTGGATTTTCCTTATCTGCATGATATGCGCAGGTGCAAGTGAGCAGTCCGTAAGCCAGTGGACATCAACCCTTGCAGAAACTACACTTCATCTTCCGAAGAGCGTGAGCGACCTTGCGGGTCCCTTGACTTTTTCAGTAGCCATGGGTCTTACGAGGACGATGTACGGAATAATAGGCAAAAAGTTCAGACTCGAAAAATTCATGATAATAAGCGCATTCACATGCGTATGCGCATATCTTCTCATATCCTTCTCACCACTCCCTGTTTTCTCTATAATAGGGTGCGCACTGTGCGGATTCTCAGTCGGAATAATGTGGCCGGGCACACTGAGCCTTGCCCCCGGATTTATCAAGAACGGAGGAACTGCCATGTATGCTCTGTTTGCACTCGGAGGAGACATCGGGTGTCTGAGCGGCCCCACTATTGTCGGGCTTGCATCTTCAGCCAACGGAGACAGCATCGACACAGGTGTTCTGGCGGCAATACTGTTCCCCGTCCTGATACTTGTATTCTCGATTCTCCTAGCAGCTCAGATAAAAAAGAGAGGGCAGCATGTTTGATACAAAATGTAACATTTGTCCCCGCAGATGTAATATATACAGATACAAAACCAAAGGCTACTGCAGAGAGTCCGAAACGGTCAGGGTTGCAAGGGCTGCCCTTCACATGTGGGAAGAGCCCTGCATATCCGGAACAAACGGTTCAGGAACTGTTTTCTTTTCTGGATGCAATCTCAGATGCGTATACTGTCAGAACAAAAAAATATCCGACGGAAGCGTCGGAATGGAAGTATCTGTCGAAAGGCTGGCGGAAATTTTCTGCAGTCTCAAGGAACAGAATGCTCACAATATAAATATGGTCACGCCTACCCACTTCACTCTTCAGATCATACGTGCCATAGACATGGCAAGAAAAAGAGGAATGGATCTTCCCGTTGTTTGGAACACGAGCGGATACGAATCGGTTGACACCGTAAAAATGCTTGATGGATACGCAGATATATTCCTGACCGACTTCAAATACATGAATCCTGAAACATCCAAAAAGTATTCTTCCTGTCCGGATTACCCAATAGCAGCAAAAGCCGCACTCAGGCAGATGGTTGAACAGACTGGCGGAAACGAGCTTAATCAGGACGGGATAATGAAAAAAGGCGTCATAGTCAGACACCTTCTGCTTCCGGGTTTTGAAAAAGAATCCGAAAGTGTATTGAGTTACCTTCATGATGAATACAAAGACAGGATAAAGATCAGCATCATGAGTCAGTTCACCCCAACGGACAATCTTCAGAATTATCCGGAAATAAACAGGAAAGTAACAAAATATGAATACGAAAAACTCGTGAACTATGCCCAGTCAATAGGCATAGAGAATGCATACATACAGGAAGGCGGCGCAGCAAAGGAGAGTTTCATTCCCGACTTTGACTACACCGGCCTTATATAGTATTCACTTGTTTCTGTTCAGGAGCCAGCAGGCAAGTTCTGTGAGAACTTCGGAGCCATTGTACTGCTTTATGCAGTCGATGGCTTTTTCTGTTTCTCTTTTCGCATATTCTTTTGCCTCGTCTATGCTCATGAATGACAAAAACGTGGTCTTGTCCAGTTTTTCATCTGCATGGACTGCTTTTCCGAGGATTTTTTCGTCGCCTTCAACATCCAGTATATCGTCCTTGATCTGGAATGCCAGACCTATTCCCGATGCATATTTTTCTGCATTCTTAACCCTCTCGTCAGAAGGATCGTTCAGTTCAGCCGCACAGCAGCCAAGGAGTGCAGAAGCTCTTATAAGGGCTCCGGTCTTTTTTGAATGCATATTCAGAAGCGAATCAAAATCCACTTTTTTGTTTTCGCTTATGATGTCAATATGCTGTCCTCCGATCATGCCCACTCCTCCGGCAAGTCCGGATAAAAGCAGAACCGCCCTCAATCTTGATTCGACTGAGGTTTTGTCATTTGAGGCAGCTATTTCAAATGCCTTCATGTTCATGGCGTCGCCGCTGAGAACCGCAAGAGCTTCTCCGTATACTTTATGATTTGTCAGTTTGCCTCTTCTGTAGTCGTCGTTGTCCATGCATGGCATGTCGTCGTAAATGAGAGAAGAGACATGAATAAGTTCAATCGCGCACTCATATGCTATTGCCTTCTCTTCAGTGCCTCCGAAAAGTTCCGCAAAAGACCTCACAAGAAACGGTCTTATTCTCTTGCCTCCGGAGAGTGCACTGTATCTCATTGCGTCATAGACTCCGTCAACTTCCTTTTCCGGAGTCTTCAGATATTTTTCAAGTTCCAGGGACACTCTCGCGCTGTTTTCGCCCAGTAATTGTTCAATGTTCGCCATATGTCAGTCTTCGCTCTTCGGAGTAAACTCCACTTCCGTCTTTTCACCGTTCTTGTCGCTCTGGATCATCATAACTTTCTTCTCGGCTTTGTCAAGAGCTTCTCTGCAGTATTTTACAAGAGCAATTCCCTCTTCAAAAAGTGAAAGTGACTCGTCGAGTTTTGCGTTTCCGCTCTCCATGTCGTCAACAATCTGCTGAAGTCTCTCTATTGCCTTTTCAAAATCCATTTTTTTCTCTGCTGTCTTCTTTTCAGCCATTTTTCTTTCCTCCGTTTTTCTCTGAGCCTGTGACCCTGGCTTTTATAGTTCCATCTGTCACTCTTATGTTCAATTCATCGTCTTTCTTGACATCGCCTGTCTTTTTGATTGTTTTTCCGTCCTCTTTCAGAGCTACCGAATAGCCCCTTGACAGCACAGACAAAGGATCAAGGGCGTGAAGTTTTCCTGCCATAATTGAGAGTTCGTTCTTTTTTCTGTCGAGAACCGCTTTGTATTTCTCTTCTACCTTGCCTTCTATCTTCTCAAAGCTGTGAATGGATTCGGACAGCTTTTCATTCATTTTTCCGTTAAGTCTGGATTCTGTCATGTCTAGTGAATGAAGCGATTCTTTAATAAGGAGATCAACTCTGTCCATGAGCTGCTTTTCAAGCATCATCAGCATGGTCTTCTTGTTGTCTATGAAAACTTCGGGAGTCTGCAAGACCCTCTTGCTGCCGAGATAATCCACCCTTTGACGCTCATAATCTATAATCTTCTTCATCGCCGTCTTCTGTCTTGATTCATAATATGACAGCTGAGCATACATTTCAAGCATGTTTGGAGTACAAAGCTCTGCTGCCGCAGAAGGCGTCGGAGCTCTCAGGTCCGCCACAAAGTCACAGAGGGTGAAATCTGTTTCATGACCCACATTCCTATTATAATGACGTCAACATGCTTATTCGCATTGAAGAGCCTTACACCGTCTATCAGGGTCGGCACAGCCCCGTCACCCTGTACAATTGCAGGATAGAGATAGACAGACGCAATCGGCCATCTCCTGCCGAGAATGTTCATTATATCCCTCACCGCAGCGCCTGTTGGCGATGTTATGACTCCTATAGTCTTAGGAAACTTCGGTACGGGTTTCTTTCTCAAATCGTCAAAAAGACCTTCGTATTCCAGTCTTCTTTTCAGCTGCTCGTATGCCATCGCAAGAGCGCCCATTCCGTCAGGCTGCATATCCGTCAGATAAATCTGATACGTGCCTCTTTCCGGGTACAGGCTGACTTTGCCTATGGCGATGACTTTCATGCCGTCCTTGGGAAGGAATTTGAGGTTGAGGGTGTATGAAGAAAACATCACCGCGCTGACCTGCGCCCTCTCGTCTTTCAGGGTAAAGTAAAGATGCCCTGTCCCTCCGTAGGTTTTGAGATTGGATATCTCTCCCCTGACGAAAAGTCTGCTGAGCCCCTGGTCAGTCTCAAGTTTCAGTTTGACATAATTATTCAGTTGTGAAACGGTTATTATATTCTTTTCATCAACCATTTGTCTTCCCCTTAAGTCTGTAATACCCGAGTGCTGCAATACCGACAGCATTGTCGGAAGAAAGCTCGACGCTTCCGAAATGTGCACCCCTGGTTTCGTTTATTATCCTGTTCCTTATGTATTCGTTTCTCATAACTCCGCCGACATAGAGAACTTCTTTTTCACCGCACATGTTCATCGCTTCGTTAACTGTCTTTATTACAGCTTCTGCGCAGTAATCCAGAATGAATCTTGCTGCGTCTTCTTTTCTTTCACCGGACTCAATCAGTTTAATGAAAGTGTTTTCAGCACCCGAGAAGTTGCATTTTGCCCCGTTCATAGGCACTTTTACCTTCCGGCTCTTTCCGGTCCCGGCGAGTTTTTCAAGTTCTGCTCCGCAAGGAAAATCCATTCCCAGAAAGACTCCAGCACGGTCGATCAGCTGTCCGGCGCTGATGTCCATGGTTCCGCCTATAATATCGACCCTGAATCCTCTCTCCCTGTCCGGGGAAACTTTCACAAGTTCAGTTGTGCCCCCTGAAAGGTGGTAACTGTAGAATTCTTTTTCAGGATATTCAAAATCCGGGCAGGATACGATTCCCGCCATTATGTGGCCTGACTGATGAGAGAATCTGTACAGCGGCACGCCTAGTACTTTTGCAGCGGCAGCTGCTGCCGACACTCCCGCAAGGAAGCAAGGCATATACGAGCCCTCTTCGTCCCTCGGACATTCACTCACTGAAACTGCTTCTATACTGTCCGGAATATCCAGTTCGGAAATGAGCTCGGGGAGATTTTTTGTGTGTAAAAACAGCGCGTCGCTCTGACGTAGACCGCGCGCTCCTTTTTCCACATATAACAGTCTGCGTTTCTGATTGTAGCCGCTTTCGCCGTACAGTGCAACTGAAGTTGTATAGTTGCTGGTATCAAATCCCAATACAGACATGTTCTTACTTTTTCAATCCCTTGAAAATGGCGTTTGTGACGCCGTTCACAAATGACGGAGAATCATCGTCGTCATACTTTTTGGCAAGTTCGACTGCTTCGTTGA
>CADAXH010000009.1 GCA_902791785.1 uncultured Ruminococcus sp.
CTACAAACTGGACAATCTGACGCTGTTTTTGGATTACAATGGTCTTCAGATAGACGGACCTATTGAGGAGATCGTTGATCCTGCTCCGTTCGACAAGAAATTCGAAGCATTCAAGTGGAATGTAATCACAATTGACGGACATGATATCGAACAGATAGACAAAGCAGTTCAGCAAGCTAAGAGCTGCAAAGGAAAGCCCACTGTTATTATCGCAAAGACAGTAAAAGGAAAAGGTGTATCCTTCATGGAAAACAAAGTGGGCTGGCATGGAAAAGCACCGAATGAAGACGAATATAAACAGGCAATTGCAGATCTTTCTGCAAATGAGAACTGAGGAGGACATTGTTATGGCAGATAAAATAGCAACCAGACAGGCATACGGCGAAGCACTGGCAGCCCTCGGTGAAAAATATACAAACTTTGTTGTTTTGGATGCAGATTTGGCTGAAGCAACAAAGACAATCCTGTTTAAAAAGAAATTTCCGGAAAGACATTTTGACTGCGGAATAGCAGAAGGAAATATGATGTCCGTTGCTGCAGGTATTGCATCGACAGGATTGATTCCGTTCGCATCAACATTCGCAATTTTCGCTTCCGGAAGAGCATACGATCAGGTAAGAAACTCAATAGCTTATCCTCATCTTAATGTTAAAATTGGTGCAACACATGCATCAATTTCAGTCGGCGAAGACGGAGCAACACATCAGAGCAATGAAGATTTTGCACTTATGCGTGCAATTCCGGGAATGACAGTTATCTGTCCTGCTGACGGAACAGCAACATATGCATGTGTTGAAGCAGCCTTAAAGGTAAACGGACCGGTATACATGAGATTCGGCAGATTTGCTGTTCCATACATTTATGATGCTTCGACACTGAAATTCGAAGTCGGCAAGGGAATTGTTCTTTCTGAAGGTAAAGACGTTAGTATCTTTGCAAATGGTCTTATGGTTCACATGGCTGTCCAGGCCAAGGAAGTACTCAAGAACGAAGGTATCGATGCTGAAGTAATCGACATTCATACAATCAAACCTCTGGATGAAGAATTGGTTGTTTCAAGCGCAAGAAAGACCGGTGCAGTAGTTACAGCTGAAGAACATTCAATTATCGGCGGTCTTGGCGGAGCAGTTTGTGAAACTCTTGCTTCAACCTGCCCGGTTCCGGTTATGAGAGTCGGAGTTGAAGACAAATTCGGAAAATCAGGAAAGGTACCGGTTCTTCTCGAAGAATACGGACTCACTGTAGATAATATAGTTGCAAAGGCAAAAGCTGCTGTTGCAATGAAGAAGTAAGTAAAACAAAATAACAAAAAACGGGAGGGAAGCATTGTGAAGATTCTACTTGCCACCATGGGTATGGATATAGGCGGAGCAGAAACACATATTCTCTCCTTATCTTTATCTCTGAACAGGCTCGGCCACGAAGTGACAGTCGCATCGGCAAACGGTGTTTTTGTTGATCAGCTGAAGAATGCGGGTATTAAACATATAAACCTGCCGCTGAACAAGAGAAATCCTGTGCTGATTCTGAAGTCCTATTTCGGTCTTAAAAAACTATTAAAAACAAGTGATTTTGATATCGTTCACGCACATGCAAGGATTCCTGCTTTCCTGTGCGGAATTCTTCAGAGAAAATACGGATTCAGATTTGTCACCACGTGCCATTTCAATTTCAAACTAGGAATAACCAAAAGGTTTACAGACTGGGGAGAACACGTCTTTTCAATCAGCAAAGACATGGATGATTACCTGAAGAAAGAATACGGAATTCAATCCCGGATGATATCCAGAGCGGTCAATGGAATTGATACAATCGCATTTGCTCCGTGCCAGGATAAAGATGCTGCCAAAGATAATATAGGCCTTAAAGGAAAAAGGATTGTTCTTCACACCGGAAGACTGGATAAACTGACATCTGTTGTTGCCGACGGATTAATAGATATATCCAAACAGGTGCATGAGCAGTATGAAGACGTGGTTTTTGTTGTAGTTGGCGACGGCAATGACAGAAATGAACTTGAGTTAAAGGCCAAGAATGTCAATGAAAAAGCAGGAAGTGAGATAATCAGATTTGTCGGTCCGACAGCTGATGTATACAAATACATTTCTGCTTCGGATTTGTTTGTTGGACCGTCGAGATCAGCAATGGAAGCAATGTCTGCTTCAGTTCCGACTATTATTGCAGGTCACCAGGGATACATAGGGTGCTTTTGCGAAGACAAAAAACAGGTGTGTCTTGATACCAACCTTTGCGGTAGAGGAAATGTCGAATTCAGTAAAGAAAAACTCAAAGAAGATATTCTTTCTTTGCTTGGCTCAGATAAAAACAGTCTTCTGGAAAACGGATCATTGTGCCGGAATTTCATAAAAGAGAACTATTCAGTCGACAAGATGACAAAACAATATGTCGAAGTTTATGACATCATAAGGCGGATTAAAACCGAGAAGAAGAGCGATGCTGTTATCTGCGGTTATTACGGAAAAGGAAACCTCGGGGATGAGCTGATGCTGACGTCAATTGTCAATGGACTCAGAAGCATAAAGCCTTCGATGAGTTTTTGTGTCATATCCGGTAATCCGGCAAAGACATCAAGGCAGAACATAGTAAGGAGCATCAACAGATTCAATATTCTGAAGATTAACAGTGAAATCAAGAAATCCGGTACGCTCATTCTTGGCGGAGGCAATATTCTTCAGGACAAGACAAGTTTCAGATCATTGTATTATTACTGCTCCATCGTGAAAAAGGCAAAAAAGAACAATGCAAAAGTAATAATGCTGTCAAACGGGCTGGGACCCTTACTCAGGGAAAAAAGCAAAAAGTGTGTAAAAAAAGTACTCGACTGTTCTGATTACATCTCGCTCAGGGACGACAATTCAATCAGGATTGCAAGCGAATTGTGCAATAAAAAGGTCAATTCATCCTATGACGTTGCAGTTTCAGGATACATACCTGAAGGCAAGAATGGTGAAAAGAAATACATTGTAATTGCTCCAAAGAAAACGGACGAAAGAAACACGGACAAGCTTCTTGCATTGTTGAAACGATTAAAAAATGCATATAAGGCTGAAATAATAGCAGTTCCGTTCCATTCGAAGGAAGATAAGAAATTATGCGAAAGGCTCGCTCAAAGTGATGGAGTTTCCGTCTTTGATTCTGCAGATTTTAAAGACATATCCGAGCTGGTTTCACATGCATTTGCAGTGGTAGGCAGCAGGCTTCATGCGCTGGTGATGTCCGGTAACTGCGGAACGCCTTTTGTTTCTGTATCCGATGATGAAAAACTGTCAAGCTACAGATTTTCTTTGGAAGAAGAAAAGATAACAGGCAAAAAAGTTGCCTTTTCCTATGATGACGATCCCGGGAGTATTGTTGATACGTTGAATTACATGGATGAAAACAGGGAAGTAATCAGGGATTATATCCTCAGCATCACAAAAGATGCACAGGAAACCATAGAAGAGGAATTGAGGAATCTTCGTATATGAGAGTATTGGTTGCAATGAGCGGCGGTGTTGATTCAAGTGTCGCCGCAAAACTATTGGTGTCTCAGGGGAATGAGTGCATTGGGTGTACAATGCGCTTGTTTGACAACGAGGATGCGGGTATTTCCCAGGAGAGTACGTGCTGTTCATTGAAAGATGTAAATGATGCGAGATCTGTCTCATATGAACTCGGGATGCAGTATTATGTATTCAACTTCAAAGACGGATTCAAAGAAAAGGTCATGGACAAATTTGTTGACAGCTATCTGAAGGGAATGACTCCAAATCCGTGCATTGACTGCAACAGGTATATGAAGTTTGACAAGCTGTTTGAAAGAGCCGGAGAACTATCCTGTGATCACATAGCCACAGGTCACTATGCCAGAATTGAGAAGGTCGGAGACAGGTTCCTTTTGAAAAAGGCGCTCGACGAAACAAAAGATCAGAGTTATGTACTGTATTCGCTGACTCAGAACCAGCTGGCTCACACTTTGTTTCCTCTGGGAGAACTCAGAAAAACGGAAACAAGAAAAATAGCTGAAGAAAACGGATTTATTAACGCAAACAAGCCTGACAGTCAGGACATATGTTTCGTACCTGACGGAGATTATGCATCAATTATTGAGATGCTTACCGGTAAAAAATCCGAACCGGGAAATTTCGTTGACACAAACGGAAAGGTTTTGGGAAGGCATAAGGGCATAATAAACTACACAGTTGGTCAGCACAAAGGACTCGGTTTGTCTTTGCCATTTTCAATGTATGTGAAGAAGATAGACGTGGACAAAAACGAAGTGGTGCTTTGTGAAGAAAAAGAACTTTATGAAAATGATGTTTATGTTGAAGACTTCAACTGGATATCCGGAGAAGCGCCGGATGAACCCGTCAGATGCAAAGCAAAAATAAGATATCGCCAGCAGGAAAAGGAAGCAACAGTTACCCCTGTTGGAGACAAAAAAATACATATTCATTTCGATGAGCCTCAAAGAGCAATCACTCCGGGTCAGTCAGCAGTACTGTATGACGGAGATGTCGTTCTTGGAGGAGGAACAATAGTTTCAAACTGCAGATAATGAGAGGGGAGAGGTTATGAGAATAAAATTTGTCAACAAGGACAGCGAGCTGAAATTTGTTTTTGAAGAAGACTGCAAAGAACTCGGAATCAAAGCAACGGATAAAAATCCGGATGTTATTCTTTGCGCAAAGAAATCCGAGGAGGAAGGCTTTTCTCTCGAAAGAGAAGGAAAGAATGCGTGCATAACATATTGCACAAAAGTGGATTTTTCCAGGGGAATTCTGCACTTGGCGTCAGGTAAAAAGCATGTAAAACAAAAATCTTCTTTCAAAGAATTCGGATATATGCTCGACGTTTCAAGAAACGGAGTGGGAAATATTGAAACTGTCAAAAAACTGATCAGAGTTTATTCGCTTATGGGCTACAATCTGTTCGGTCTGTATATGGAAGACACGCTTTGTATTGATGATGAACCATATTTTGGATATATGAGAGGAGCATACACAAAAGAAGAACTGCGTGAAATCAATGATTACGGCAAAAAACTCGGAGTTGAAGTAAGGCCATACCTTGAACTTCTGGCGCATCTTAATCAGTTGGTCAACTATGTCGATTACAAACCTTTCTTTGATTGCACCGACATTCTTCTTGTCGGAGACGAAAGAACATATGCTCTGATTGAAAAAATCATAAAAAGGTGTACTGAGTGTTTTGATACAAAGGTGTTCCACATAGGCCTGGACGAAGCTTATCTTGTCGGTCGCGGAAAGTATCTCGATCTCAACGGTTACGAAGACAAAACAACTGTAATGAGCAAACACATATACAGAATCAAAGAGATCTGCGACAAATACGATCTGAAGCTTCAGATGTGGGGAGACATGTATTTCAAGAAGGCATACGGATATGTTGACGCAAAAGGAGCTCAGACCGAATACGATATACCCGAAGGCATAGAACTTGTATATTGGGCATACGAAAATCAGGACAAAGAGAGATACGACAAGAATTTTGTTTCATTCAAGAACATGTTCGGTGACAGAATCACATTCGCGGGCGGAGCTAAAAAGTGGTCGGGTTTTGTTCCGTGCAACAGATTCAGCATGAAGGTCGGAAAAGCGTCAATCGATTCTTCAAAGGAAAACAATATTGAGAGTTATCTCGTTACAGGCTGGGGCGATGACGGAGCGGAATGCTCTCCTTTCTCAACTCTTCCGTGCCTGTTCGCAGACAGTCAGTACAACTACGTTGGTGAATTAAATGACAAGGATCTTTTTGAAACATTGACCGGCATGAAGTTTGATGATTTCATCGCTGTGGACAATCCCGATTTCAGGGGCGATGACACAAAGAATTCAAATGCGACGAAGTATTTGCTATACTGCGATCCTATGTATGGTGTGTTTGACAGTATAATACCTGACAAATTCTCTGAGTTTTATGCAAAAACAGCAAAGAAACTGAAAGAAATCGGTTCAAAAGCAGGCGGATATAAATATGTTTTCAACACATTGATCAATCTTTGTGATCTGCTTTCAAACAAAGCGGATTTCAGTGTAAGACTCCACAAAGCATATTATGCAAAGGACTCTAAAAAACTGACTGAACTGTCTGAAGAAATAACGACGATAATACAAAAAATAAGAACGTTTGAAAAATCTGTTCAGAAACAGTGGATGACAGACTACAAGCCTTTCGGATATGAAATTCAGAATATACGCCTCGGAGGACTTGCAAACAGATTCAGATATGTGCAGAAAAAACTCTATGCGTACCTGAAAGGTCAGATTTCTTCAATCGAGGAACTTGATGCAAAACAGGTAAAAGCAGGACTCCTCTGGAGATCGGACTCGGATATAGACAAAGCCGTTATTAACAACTGGGGAGTCATAGTGTCAAATTGTGTTGTATTGTAAAGACAAACTTTGCTTGCATTAGCGCACGCGCAAATATATAATAATATAAAATCCGTTTTTTGGGGTGCAGTATGGGAAAAGAAAGGATCAGACATATGAGAGATTTTATGAGTGAAGATTTTCTTCTTGAAAATGACGTGGCAAGAGTTCTTTATGAGAATTATGCTTCAGTCATGCCGATAATCGATTATCATTGTCATATTGAAGCAAGTGAGATTGCAGAAAACAAGAGATGGGAGAACATTACCCAGCTTTGGCTTGGCGCCGATCATTACAAATGGCGCGCCATGCGTTCATGCGGAGTGAGTGAGAGACTCATTACCGGAGATGCCACGGATTATGAAAAATTTGAGGCATTCTGCTCAATAGTCCCATACCTTATCGGGAACCCCATTTATCACTGGTCACACCTTGAACTCAAGAGATATTTCGACTATGACGGTGTGATCGGACCAACCACATGCGATGAAATATGGAATCTGACAAAAGAAAAACTCGAGTCTGCAGATTTTTCTGCCCAGGCACTGGTAAAAAAATCCAACGTTGCACTTATTTGTACTACAAATGATCCAACAGATTCGCTCGTTGAACATATTGCAATCAAAGAAGACAAGAATTTTGATGTTCCCGTTATTCCGGCTTTCAGACCCGACAAATGCCTGAAAGTTGAACAGTCCGGATTCAAAACATATATTGAAAAGATGTCTGAAATGGCAGGAGTTGAAATTAAAGACTATTCGATGATGCTTGACGTATTGTCAAAGAGAGTAGAGTATTTTGACGTACTTGGCTGCAGGACATCAGATCACAGTATGGAAGATACGGTAATGTTCGATGACAGTGTATCGTCTTCACAAGCAGATTCAGTTGCGGAAATTGTGTTCAAGAGAGCAATCGCAGGCGAAGGTATTGACAATGAAACTGCAAGAATATACAGAAGTTCACTGATCAGATTCCTAGCAAAACAATACAGTGACAGAGACTGGGTAATGCAGATTCATTTCGGTGCACTCAGAAGCGTAAGTGATGTAATGGCCAGCAAAGTTGGACCTGATTCCGGTTATGACATGATTCATGGCGGTTCAGGAAGAATTGCGTCAGCGGCAGTTATGCTCAATGCACTCGAGAGAGACAACATACTTCCCAAAACAATACTTTATTCCCTCAACCCTGCCGAGAACACTGCGGTGTCATCGTTGGTCGGCTGTTTCCAGCATACAAGCGATGAGAGCGAAGGCCTCAACAATATGCCTAAGATGCAGCAGGGATGCGCATGGTGGTTTAATGATCACCTCAGAGGAATCAAAGAGATTCTTTCAACAATCAGCGAAGGATCAGCTCTCGGAAAATTCATAGGAATGACAACAGATTCAAGAAGTTTCCTGTCATATACAAGACATGAATACTTCAGAAGAATCCTGTGTTCATACATTGGTGATTTGGTTGAAAATGGAACATATCCGATGGAAATAGATACACTTGCTCAGATGGTATGCGACATTTGTTACAACAATTCAAAGGATTATTTCGGATTCAGAATAGTATAAGGTGAATAAAATGTCAGAACAGAATAACAAACCGGATGAGTCATGTACGCATGACTGTTCAAGCTGCAGTGCCAATTGCTCATCAAGAAAACCCACACTTGCAAAACTGAACAAAAACAGCAATATAAGAAAAACAATAGCAGTAGTCAGCGGAAAAGGCGGAGTCGGAAAGACAATGGTCTCCAGTATGCTGGCATCAAGTCTCAGGAGAAAAGGACTGTCTGTTGGAATAATGGATGCAGATATAACAGGTCCTTCAGTTCCGCAGTGCTTTGGTCTCGATGAACCATGCTACGCTTCTCCTGAAAACTATATCATTCCCGCAACAACCACAACGGGAATCAAAGCAGTCAGTATCAACCTGCTTCTGACGGATAAAACCGCTCCTGTAATCTGGAGAGGTGCAATTATTTCAGATATGATCAGACAATTCTGGACAGAAGTTGACTGGGGCAATCTGGATACTCTCGTAATAGACTGTCCTCCGGGAACGGGAGATGTTCCGCTGACTGTATTCCAGATGATTCCTGTAGACGGTATAGTTATAGTTACCAGCCCTCAGGATCTTGTTTCACTCATTGTCGGAAAGGCGGTGAGAATGGCTCAGATGATGAACATTCCAATAATTGGAATAGTTGAGAACATGAGCTATGTGGAATGCCCCGACTGCGGAAAGAAAATCCAGATATTCGGAAAGGGCAAAACTGACGAAGTTGCAGAAAAATACGGAATACCGGTACTTGCAAGACTTCCCATCAGGCAGGAACTGGCAAGTCAGGCAGATCTTGGAATTATAGAGATGCATGATTGTGACAAGGAAATCAAAGAATTGCTTGATGCAGTAATTGCTCAACCTATAATCGAAAGAAATGACAGATAACAGAACAAAAGTATTGTTTGTCTGCACAACCAATACAACAAGGTCAGTCCTTGCGCAATTTGTTCTGGACAGATTCGGTTATTCAAGATTCAAGTCTTCTTCCGCAGGAATAATTGCTTCGGGAATTCCCATGGGCAATGAACTCGCGGAAGTTCTTGCTCATTTGGGTTATTCGCAATCGCTCATTGATGGATTCAAATCGACCCAGATTGATGAAAAACAGATAAAAGACTGCGATGTAGTATATTGCGCTACAGGCTATCACAAATCATATCTGGAAGACAAATATCCTGAATATGCCGACAAATACAGAACTTTTTCAACAGATCTTCCCGATGTCTCAAGCAAAGAGCAAATAGAAGCTTTAGTATTCAGAACAAAGAATGAACTGTTTGACACATTTTTGCTTAAGGACGATTCAATATCCATAAAGACGATGGATGAAAAGTCTCTTGATTACTCATGGGAGCTGGAAAAGGAAACATTTGCTCACCCTTTTCCAAGAATCAGTTCGGACAGTGAAATGATCAGGTCGTTTGCCATATACTCATACGACGTATTCTGCGGCTATCTGAATTACCGTTCAGTTCTTGACGAATCAGAAATCATGACGGTAGCTGTCAGAAAAGAGTTCAGACATCACGGACTTGGCAACATGCTTCTTAAAGAACTTGAAAGGGTTTGCAGAGAAAAAGGTGTCAGGAATATTTACCTTGAAGCAAGGAAGACCAACACTGCCGCAAGGACCATGTATGAACACTACGGATTTGAACAGATAGGGTTCAGAAAGAATTATTATGACAGTCCCGTAGATGACGGGATATTGTACAGGTTAAGTATATTGGGGGTATAAATGAGGATACTTGGAATCGAGAGTTCATGCGACGAGACAGCCGTAGCTGTTCTGTCCTGTGAAAACGAATGTGATTTTTCAATACTCTCAAATGAAGTGGCATCTCAGATACAGGTCCATGCCAGGTACGGCGGAGTTGTGCCTGAAATTGCAAGCAGAGCCCATTGCGAGGCAATCACCAATCTGGTGAAGGCCGCACTGGACAATGCAGGTCTGAAACCCAGTGAACTAGATGCCGTCGCAGTTACCGCCTTTCCCGGACTGATAGGCGCGCTGCTTGTCGGAGTTAATTTTGCCAAGGGTTTTTCCTATCAGTACAAACTGCCTCTGTATGCGGTTGACCACATCAAAGGACACATAGCTTCAAACTATCTTACAAACAGTCTCAGGCCGCCTTTTATCGCATTTGTTGCTTCGGGAGGACATACATCTCTTGTGCTTGTCAAAGACTACAGGGATCACAGAGTCATAGGCGGAACAAGAGACGACGCTATGGGTGAAGCTTTTGACAAGATAGCCAGGGTAATGGGAATGCCTTATCCCGGAGGAGCAGCAATGGACAAACTGGCTTATGACGGAAACCACCCTGTACAGTTTCCTTCAGCTGCAATAAAGGGAGACAACCTGGATTTTTCCTTCTCAGGAATAAAGACTGCCGCGCTCAACTACATCAATTCCGTAAAGCAGAAAGATGAGGAATTGAACAAAGCTGACGTAGCTGCAGGTTTTACAAAAGCTGCGGTCGGATCAGTTGTGACAAAACTTGAAGAGGCATTCAGACAGTATCCTGAAATCGGAAGACTTGCGATTGCGGGCGGCGTTGCGGCTAATTCTCATCTGAGAAGAGAAGTGGGTCTTTTCTGTAAAAAACACGGCATTGAACTGTTCATGCCGGAACTCAGATACTGCGGAGACAACGGAGCCATGATAGCTGCTGCAGGGTATTTTGAATACCTTCACGGCACCCCCGCAAACCTTGATTTGAACGCCGAAGCATCGAGATTCGAAGAGTAACAGTGTGGAAAAGGTTTTCCACCAAAAGTACGGGAGTTTTCCACAAAAAGCTCTGTTTCAGGCAAAAAACGACGACACAATGGCCTTAATCGTTGAAAAAGCTGTTGAAAATGTGGAAATAACATTTGTATAAAATACTGAAAAACATGTGGAAAATGGTTGGAAAGTCAGCCATTCAAGGAGATGAAAGATGAAGTACGAATTCATTCTGGGAAACAATGCCTTGATATTGCCGGGCAATGTCAAGAAGCATTTAAAGAACGCAACGGGCGAAGATACGCGCGTTCTCGTTGCACTTGCCGCATATGGCCCTTCAGATGAATTTGATTTGTCTGAAAAGCTTGGAATGTCCCCGTCTGCAGTCAAGGAATCCCTCAGTTTCTGGAGAGGAACAGGGATTATAAAATCACAAACGGAAACTGAAGAGAAAACAGAAGAACCGAAAAAAGAAAAAGCTCCCGAACCGGAATCTTACTCGTATACGGGAGAAGAAATAGAGAAAATCTGCCGGGACAACCAGGAACTGCGGGACATAATAAACCAGGCTCAGGAAATACTTGGAAAGTCCTTCTCAACATCCGAGTGCAATGTAATTGTTTACCTGTATGATCACCTGAGACTTGACAGTGAGTATATCTGGATGCTCTGCACATACTGCAAAAACCGAGGACACATTACACTCAGATATCTGGAAAAGACTGCCATCGGACTTTGCGACAGAGGGATAGACAATACTGAAAGACTTGAAGCATTCCTCAAAGAAGAGGGAAAGAGAAACGATGTCGAGTTCTACATACGAAAGCTGTTCGGAATGGGTGAGAGGGCTCTTACACCGGCTGAAATGAAATACATAAAGACCTGGTGCAGCGACTATTCATTGTCAAAAGAAATGCTTGAAAAAGCATACAACCAGATGATGGGCAGAATAGACAAGCCAAGCATGAAATATATGGATACCATTCTCAGTTCATGGCACAGGGAATCGATAGATACGCCGGACAAGGCTGAGGAGAGTCAGAAAAACTTCAAAGCTCAGAAGAAGAGCAAAAAGGAAAAAGAGAATTCCAGTTTTGATATTGATGAATTCTTTGCACTTGCCACAAGCCGTGGCAAATCAAGCGAAAAGAAAGAAGGGAAGTAACCCATGGCATACAACGAAAAGTATGAAGAAGTGCTCAGAAAATACATGAGTAAGAATCTTGATGCCAAGAACGCTGCAGAAGCGAGAGCTCAGGAACTGAGAAACAAATTTCCCGAAATAGCTGAAATGGATGCCGTTCTGAATAAAACAGCAATAAGAATAATGACTGCTTCCATGGAGGGCGGCGATTACCAGAAAAAGGTCAAGAGCATTCTGGAGGAGGTGGCCGCAATAAACGAGGCGCGCTCGGCATTTCTTGAAGAAAACGGGTACCCCGGCGATTACAGTGATGTAAAATATGAATGTCCCATATGCAGTGATGTGGGGTATGTGAACGGAAAAATGTGCACATGCCTGAGAAAGGAGCTTGCGATTGCAGGATACCATTCTTCCGGTATATATAAACTGATTCAGAAAGAGAGTTTTGACAATTTTGATTTCGGTTATTATTCCGGAGAAGACAGGAAAAACATTGAGAACATATATAACGCGGCAAGAGAATTTGCAGACGGTTTTTCAAAGAAAGAAATGAGAAATCTCCTTTTCATCGGAGGCACGGGTCTTGGCAAAACTCATCTTTCCACTTCAATAGCCAAAGTCGTCATAGACAACGGATTTGATGTTGTATATGAAACTGCCCAGAGAGTGTTCAAGGATTACGAAGATGAAAGATTCGGAAGAGCACAAAAAAATACAGAAGGAGAATATCCTTCTGCAAAATATGAGGATTGCGATCTTCTGATTATAGATGATCTTGGAGCTGAAATGCAGAGCCAGTTCAATTCTTCGGCGTTGTATGGCATTATAAATACAAGAATCAATTCTGATAAGAGCACAATAATCAGTACAAATCTCACTCAGGGAGAGATGCTGGACAGGTATTCAGACAGAATTACATCAAGACTTCTGGGCAACTATGACGTGTGCCTGTTTAAAGGAAAAGATGTAAGAATGCAAAAACTTAAACTCAAATAGTATTAATGCCTCGCAAAAAGCGAGGCATTGGTATTACTCGAATAGATTCATCCATTTGACTGATTGTTCAATCCATCCTTCACAATAACTAAGGTTGGATCCGACAATGGGGTTGCACAATGACTGTCCGTGACCTCCGTATGGATAAACATGAAGTTCAAAAGGAACTTTTTTCTTAGCCATGGCTTCTGTCAAAAGCAATGAATTCATTACCGGAACCGTAGTGTCTGTAAATGTGTGCCACACAAAAGCAGGCACTGTTTTTTTGCTGACCTGTTTTTCAAGTGAGACTTCATTCAAATAATCCGGATCAGTTGCTGACGGAAGATTGGCCAAAGCATCTATGCTTCCTCTGTGAGCATATTTTCCGCTGGTGATAACAGGATACCCGAGTACCATGCCTGTCGGTTTGTTGATTCCGTATTCAATGCCCAGTTCATCGAATATAAATTGTTTGTGCCACATTATCCCAAGGGAAGCTGCCAAATGTCCGCCTGCCGAGAATCCTGCAACAAATACTTTTTCCGGATCTATGTGAAATCTTTCGGCATTTTTTCTTATCAACTGCATGCACTGTGATGCCTGGAGGAGCTGAATCGGATATTTTCCGCCTTCACGTCTTGTTGTATATCTCAGAACGAAAGCATTAAAACCTCTCGCCAGATAATAGAGCGCTATTGCTTCGCCCTCTCTGCTTGAACAATAACAGTAAGCTCCACCCGGACAGATAAGGACGGCTTTTCTCTTTTTGTTAAATGGCATTTCTTCGGGTGTTTCCGCGATGAATGTTGTCAGAGTTGCCTCCGGATGCTGTTCAGATAAATGGATTATTTCGCTTGTCATAGATTATACCTCGTGTTTAGATTCAATAAGATTATATCACTATTTGCCCCAAACTCAATTGTCTATTTCGAAAATCCCTCCGAAATCGAAAAGGGGATAGCTGTCGTCACAGACAATATCTGCTCCTTCTTCTGACAGAAAAGAAACTATTTCTGAATAATCCGGGTGTTCTTTTATGTTTCCGAAGAAAACCACATCATTGTCTATTGTACAGCATGCTCCGCCAATAAACCCGTATTCGTACTCTTTGATGCCAATATATCCAGGTTTTATAAGAAGAGTTTTTATGCCTTTTACTTCAGCTGCTTTTTTAATTCCGGGATCCGAAGTGATTATGCTTTGTTTGAATACCAGGGTTGAGCATTTTGTATATCCCTGGTTTACTGTTATATGAATCATTCCATTGTTTTCAGCAAATTCTGAGATGGTTCTGGATATGCTTTTTCCGGAAAAGAGCATGTTGTCTATGCAAAAGCAATTAACAAGCGTGTCATTCGGATAAACAACTGATGGAGTTTCTTCTGTGAAAACAACATCATTTGTATATGTTTTTATAAAGTCATATCCTTTGAGAGCAAAACACTTATTATGAATATTTGAAATTATTGCATCAGGATGAGAACTGATTGCATCCGGAAGACCCGAATGACTGGGCAGTTCGACAACATTTCCATATTTACTCATAAGGCGCCTTGTTGACAAAGGCATTTCATTTGAAACAAAAATTGTTCGCATAACAACTCCGGAATATGCAAAATCCCCTTCCGAATATGGAAGGGGACAAATGCTACATGATAAAACTCGGAAGCGGATTACGCTCTTTCTACCTTGCCGGAGCGAAGGCAACGAGAACATACAACAACGGTCTTATGTGTTCCATTGATGTCAGCTCTGACTTTTCTAAGGTTTGGCTTCCAGGTTCTGGATGTTTTGCGGTTTGAGTGAGAAACATTGTTTCCAAAAACAAGTGCTTTTCCGCATACTTCACATTTTGCCATGATCACACCTCCTGAAATAAATTTCTAGCCGCAGGGCATAATACCCCCGCGGAGATACAGCGTTTGACATTATATCATGACGTTTTTTAAAAATCAATAGCGATTTTCAAATATTTTTGAATGGTCAAAAACGATGGCCAAAAACGTGCAATTTACTGTTTGTAAGCAACCAGTCTGTTTATTGGAACGCCTTTTTCGGAAAAGTTCCTCTCATACTCAGTCTCGGTGTCACACCCGAACCATTCACTGTTATGATAATCCCTTGTGACATTTTCAAGCCTGTAGCCTGAAGCCTCAAATTCAGGAATGGAGTATTCAAACAAATCTGCGTTGTCCGTCTTGAATGCAATATGGCCGTCGTCTTTCAGAAGTTTTTTGAATTCCATCAGAAAATCCCGGTTAGTCAGTCTGCGTTTGGCATGTCTTTTCTTGGGCCATGGATCGCAGAAGTTGATGTATATTTCGCTGAAGGTTTTCTCTTCAAATATTTTAGTGAGGTTTTTTGCGTCGGCAATCATGAATCTCACATTCTGCATTTCCAACTCATCTGCCTTTTCCATTGCAAAAATAATGACATCCGTTATTTTCTCGACTGCTATGTAGGCCACATCGGGGTATTTTGACGCCTCTCCGCAGACGAATGCACCTTTTCCGCACCCTATTTCGAGTCTGTATTCTTTATATCCCGGAAAAACTGAGTTAATATCCAATTTCTCCGGTTCTCTGTAATCGGTTTCTATAAGTAGATGTCTTCTGGCATCCAGTCTTTCATCTGCATTGTGTATCTTTCTGACTCTCATAATTTCTGCGGTTGACCGCAAACCTCCGAATGTGATAATTGTTCGCTTGACTATTATAACATCATCACGTGTAAAAAGCATTAGTATTGTTGCAATGAATCATTTGTGAAGTATATAATGATAGACAGAGATTGTGCAAATACTTGGAAAGGTAGGTCATACAATGAAATATAAAATTTTGACAATTGTTGAAATTGTATTTTTTTCATTAGAAATAATTGCTCTTGTTTTATTGTTTATATCCTCATACAATGACAAATACGACGAATTGGCTCTAGGCATGGTGATACTTCTCTTTTTACCTTCATTTGTCAGTGAGTGTTTCATTTTCTCGTTCATTAGGTGTTTATTTTCTATCAAAAAAACAATTGAGATTGTTGTGTCTATAGTTGGAATAGTTGTTTCTTCTTTTGGTTTTTTGTGTCTCATAGGTGAATTATTTTCCAAAAGCCATGATTTATTTTGGTTAATATCGTGGATGCTTATAATGGTTGCCATAATATGTCGTATTATAGTACTTGCATGCAGAAAAAAAGCAAACAATAACTGATGTCATGTTATTAATATGTTTGTTACTTAGTATCATTGTCGTTCACGAAAACATGTGCATGAGCCATTAATCAATGATTAATATGCTCAGTTGTATGGAATGATTTTTGTGCAAGCGCAAAGAATTAATTGGTGTGAAATGTTGAAATTGTAATTATTGCACTATCGTTGCTTGTTCTTGATTCGTTATTTGTTCAATCGAAAAATTCAATATGAGACATAGATAAATAGCCTTTTTAATTCATTACCAGTGAGGATTTTTATGAAAAACAAAAAAACGGTTGAAATAGTTTTGTACTTTATAACATTTTCATTGACAATTGCAGGTCTGATTGTAACAGGGGTATTATATTTTGAATGCATAAATCAAGATATGTCCGCAGAAAGTGGATTAGTACTTGCCATTTGGAACATTGAAAAAGCATTAGACACGATTTTTTTTGTTATATTCATACTTGTTGGAACTGGTATGTTTTTGGGCATCAAGATTTTATTTCATCCAACAAACAAAAAGCAACGTATTTTGGGTTTGATGAGGGTAGTACTGGCAGTGCTGTTTTTCTTATTATTTGGATTTCGTTTTTTTGTCAACCATCTTTGGGTTCTCTTTGCACTCATGATTGTTTTTGTTTTGTTTGCTATTGTGTGGATCATCGAATGTTTTCAAAAAAGTGTTTTCCAAACAAACATCAAAAGTGACCATTGACATTAAATGCTAGACGATCTTACAGAGAATGAGCACATTTTTTATTATTTCCATATTGGGCATCGACAATCTGTAGGATTTCGATTTCATTAATCAACATTTTATATACGAAAATGTTAAAACTATTTTCATTTGTGCAAGCATACAAAGATTGAGTATTAGGTAAATTTGTTCGATTTTGATTGACTTATTGCACTATTTTTGATAATATACCTACGGAATGAAATTTAGGAGGTGATATCATGAAAAATCTAAAAATCAGCCTTTCCTCAATTAACGATGTCAGAGATTTTGTTGATATTGTCCGCAAGTATGACATGGAGATAGATTTATCAAGCGGAAGGTATGTAGTTGACGCAAAATCAATTATGGGCATTTTCAGTCTTGATCTTCTCAAGCCGATTACTCTGACTGCATATTCAGACAATACAGATAAACTCTTTGAGGAACTTGACAAATACACCATCAAAGATTAAGGAACAGGTGAGACCGCTTTACACAGCGGTCTTTTCAATAGATTATGAAAACATATACAGTGGCTTTTGCAACTCTAGGTTGCAGGACAAATCAATATGAAACAGACGCACTCGCAGAGAAAATGAAGGCTGCGGGATTTGTTCTGCGCGATTTTTCGGAAAAGGCCGACGTATATGTTGTCAACACATGTTCAGTGACTGCAGAAGCTGATAGAAAGTCAAGACAGTTCATCAGAAGAGCAAAGACGACTAACCCGGATGCTGTAGTCATCGTAATGGGATGCTACAGCCAGCTTGAACCCGACAGAGTTTCGGAACTCGGAGCAGATTATGTCTGCGGGAACAGAAACAAAATGACAGCTGTCGAATATGCTCTTGATGCATTGTCCGGAAAAGAAAACAGAAGAACTCAGGTTCTGGATCTCAGCAATGCTCCTTACGAAAACTGCGGCCTTGTCGGAATTGAAAAGAATGCCGAAAGAGCGTTTTTAAAGATTGCGGACGGATGCGACAACGAGTGCACATACTGCATCATAAGAAAGGCAAGAGGTCCCGTTGTTTCAAGAGATCCAATCGAAATAAAAAAAGAAGCCGAGATATTTGCTAAAAACGGATATAAGGAAGTTGTTCTTACGGGTACGGAGATAGCTTCCTACGGAAGAGAAAACCGCAGGTACACTTTGAAAGATGCCATATCTGCCGTCTGCAGCGCTGACGGAATTGAAAGGGTAAGAATAGGATCAATCGAACCATCTGTTCTTAGAGAAGACTTTATTGAATATCTTGCATCGGAAGAAAAATTCATGCCTTCTTTCCACCTGTCTCTTCAGAGCGGAAGCGCAAGTGTTCTTGCTAGGATGAAGAGAAAATACAATCCGGAGATGGTTTTGAAGTCTGTAAAGAAAATACGTTCGCTGATGCCTGATGCGGGCTTTTCAGCAGATATAATTGTCGGTTTCCCGAATGAAACCGAAGAAGAATTCGAGGAAACTTGCAGACTGGTTAAAGAAATAGGGCTGTACCATGCACACATATTCCCTTATTCTGACAGAAAAGGAACGGAAGCTTCTCTGATGAACGGAAAGGTGCCTTCTGAAGTAAAGAACAGAAGACTCAGTGTTCTTTCTGAAATTTGCAAAGAATCTGCAGAAGAGCAGTTTAAGTTCTTCATGGACAATAGAATACCACTCTCGGTACTGTTTGAAGAAAAGAAAAATGGGATGTGGCTGGGCCATGCTCAGAACATGTTTGATGTCGAATATGACAGCCCGGAAGACCTCTGCGGTCAGACCCTGA
>CADAXH010000010.1 GCA_902791785.1 uncultured Ruminococcus sp.
TTTTTTTTTTTTTTTTTCACTGTTGTGGAAACTCGACTTATTCAACACTTTTTTAAAATGTGTTCAGCATTGACGTTTTTATTGTATTTTTCTTGTATTTTTATGCAATCTTAATTGACTTTTCTTCCTCTTTTGGTATAATTATAGCAAATGTTCAGTCAATAGAAAAGCAAGCTGGTTAAAGCATATTTATGCGAGCCTGAAGAGAAAGAAACAAATTGAAAAACACAAACGAGCCAAAGTACAGAATTGAACCCAACGGAGAGGAAATATCCTTCGAGGAACTTCTCTCCATGTATAACCCTTTGATTGCGTCTGCCGCATCAAACTGCAAAAACATCTACAAAATGAGAGACTGTGATGTTGACGATCTCAAACAGATAGCATGTATTGCTCTTTTTAATGCCGCCAGACACTATTCAACTGACAAGAATGTAACTTTCGGCGCATATGCCAAAACCTGCATTGTAAATTCTCTTCAGAATTATGCAAAGAAGCAGCTTCGCGACTCCGGTGACGAAGTCCTTATGATGGATGACGAAAACATGTCGTCAAACAGTCTGAGCGACTCTCCGGAAACAGTTGTGGTTTCTAATGAATATGCAGCTGAGATGAGACAGAAAATCAACTCGGCACTCTCAGAGTTTGAGCAGGAAATACTCGGCCTGTACCTGAACAATTATTCATACGAGAAGATGGCGGAAATGACCGGAAAAACGGTCAAGAGTGTGGACAACGCCATCACAAGGATAAAAAGCAAAATCAAAAAAATATTAAACTGACAATATGCCCGAATAGCTTAATAAAAGCGTTGTCAATCAAAGATGATGGTCAGAGTCCGTCTTGGGGCAATTAAATAAACCATATACGCAAAAGTGAGGTATTATTCCATGTACGAGGACAAAACACTGGTTTGTAAAGACTGTGGTAAAGAGTTCGTATTCACCGCCGGTGAACAGGAATTCTATGAGACCAAAGGTTTTTCTGAGCCTATCAGATGCAAGGAATGCCGTGACGCCAGAAAAGCTGCAGGTGCTCAAAAGAAACCGAGAGAACTTTTTGATGCAGTTTGCGCAGAGTGCGGAGAGCCATGCAAGGTTCCCTTCCAGCCAGTTGACGGTAGACCTGTTCTTTGTTCTTCATGCTTCAACAAGAAAAAAGAAGCAGAAGAAGCTGCTGATTGACATCTGATCGAACAAAAAAATGAGGACGTCGTTCTTTTGACGTCCTGTTTTTTTGTTATCGGGATTTATGCTTTTGTAAATTCAATCTCAAGAGCAAGTGTTACCTGCTGACCGCCTGTTGCTATGTTTACATTTACGAAAAGTGTGAGAACTCCGCTCTTTTCTACGAAATAGACATCAAATGTATAACCTTCAACATCATACATGTTTTCCATTCCGAGAAGATCAGCTACTGATCCGTTTGTCTGAACAACAAGTTTGCCGTCTTTCTTTGTGTACTGAACGGTTGATTCTTTTCCGTCAGCTGCCTTGAAGATGACCTCTTTGTTTGTAACGGTCATTGTTTTGTCCTGCATATTTTCCTTTACAACTTTTTCTACGCTTGCATACTGATCCTTGAAAAGCGGATTTTCTTTTCCGTCAAGAAGAATCTTGTATGATGTCTTGCTGTACTTATATGTTGTGTTCTTTGAGCATGAAGCAACTGTCAGAATGCAGACAACTATCATCATAACTGCAGCAACAGCAGACAATACTCTTTTTGTTGTATTCTTCATTATCCTTACCTCCTGAATATTTGTCACGCCACTGAAAATGGCCTTTGTTGACAAATTTTATACTACAATAATCCACCTTGAATTTCAAGTGTTTTGGCCAAAAAACCCGATTGTCCGGCCGTTTTTTTCGGGGTTGGCAAAATCGTCTCATCTTTGTTGCACTTACTTTATTTATATGATATAATTCCATTTGCAAATCCGGAGGTATTTTATGAAGACAAAAATCTTATCTCTAATACTCGCTGTGTCAGTGCTGCTTTTAGTGTTCACTTCATGTTCAGGCAAAAATGACGACACACCGAAAGGCATGTACAGAATCGGAGGAGAGGCAAACTCTTATCACCTGTATGTACCGACCACATGGACGGAAAAATCCGCAACCGGATTCACAAGTGCAGCATGCCAGGACAAAAGCAACATATCCATGCAGGTACTGTCAGTCAAAGGCATATTCACAAATGGTGCGGACGGCTACGCCATAATGACCAACAGCAACACCTATTACGAGATCAACGATTACTTTACAAAAGAATACTTCCCTTACCTCACTGCAACTTTTTCAAATGTTGAACTGAAAGAGAGCTTCACCACAAACCAGACCCTGGGCGGATGCAAACACACCGCAAAGTACGTTTACACAATAACACGTGACGAAGTCAGAGAAGAAACGCAGAAGGAAAATGAAGAAGGCAAAGTGCTCGTCGCAAAGCAGGAGTACACCATCATGCAGATTTTTGCTGCATATGACAGCTCCATTTACATCTTCACATATACGGCAACAACTGAAAACTACAACCTCCACCTCGAAGAGGTAAACCTAATAATCGAAAACTTCAAATTCTGAAATGCAGGCAGCCAATCTGCCTGTTTTTCACAAGAGAGAGACTCTATGGAACATTATCTTGACAACAGTGCAACAACTCCGATACTGGACTGTGTGCTGAAAAAAATGAATGAAATATATACAGAAAACTACGGAAACCCTTCAAGTCTTCACGAGAAGGGATATCTTGCACAGAAGGTTATAGAAGAATCAAAGAAAACCATTCTGTCGACTCTTACTCCGTCAGGTTCGTCCTTCACAAGCAATCAGCTCATCTTCACATCTTGCGGAACTGAGGCTTCAAACCTTGCAATTCTGGGCTTTGCCGGAAGCAAGGCAAGAAACGCAGGCAAAAAATTCATATTCGGGGAAACAGAGCACGCCTCGGTAATCAACTGCGCCAAACATCTCGAATCGCTCGGATACAAAGTTGCATTCATTCCATCACCAAAGGGAAAATTGGACATGGAAAGATATGCATCCGAACTGACGCAGGACACAGTATTTGTCTCTGCAATGCTTGTGAACAACGAGACCGGAGCTGTCAACAACATAAATGAGATTGCATCAATGGCCCGTGCTGCAAACCCCGACGTTATAATTCATTGTGATCTTGTGCAGGGATACATGAAATTTCCAAAAAGTCTGTTTTCATCTGCAGACATGCTGACAATAAGCGCTCACAAGATCGGAGGCCCGAAGGGTGTCGGCGCACTGTATGTGTCGGGCAAAGTCCTGAAGCTCAGGGCATTATCCCCTGTCATGTTCGGAGGAGGACAGGAAAACGGATTCAGATCCGGAACCGAAAATGTTGCGGGAATTGCAGGTTTTGCAGAAGCTGTAAAGTATTATTCGGACCATTCTTCAAAAATTACCGGGCTGTTTGAAGAACTTAACAGACAGACCCGTACAATGCTCGGGCAGATCGGCGACGAACGAATTGTTATAAACACACCCGAAAGTGAAATCAGGGCAGACCATATAATCAATGTAACCGTGAGAGGTATCAGAAGCGAAACAATGCTGCACTTTTTGTCTTCGAAGCAGGTATATGTATCCAGCGGAAGCGCGTGCGCATCAAACACTAATTCCAGGAGTCACGTTCTGAAGAGTTTCGGTCTTGAAGACAAGGACATAGATTCTTCGATCAGAATCAGCTTCGGTGTACAGAATACAAAAGAAGACGTTGATGCTCTCGTCAGCGGAATACAGGAAGGGCTGGCAACACTGTCTTCCAGAAGGAAATAAACTATGATTCAGGAAATAAAAAACGTTTCTGTATATTCTCCGGAAGAGACAGAAAAGGTAGGCGCTGAATTCTCAAGGATGCTGAAATCGGGAGATTTTGTTGCATTCAAAGGTGATCTCGGTGCGGGAAAAACCACTTTTATTCGCGGAATGGCTTCTGTACTGTGTCCGAAAGCAAGGGTCCAGAGCCCCACATATACAGTCGTCAACGAATACAAGGGCAATCCCCCTCTCTTCCATTTCGACATGTACAGGATTACAGATGAAGACTCGCTCTATGGAATAGGCTTTTTTGACTATCTGGACAGGGACGGTATTTCCGTGTGCGAATGGAGCGAACAGATAGAAGAATACCTGCCCGAAGACAGGTATGTGGTTGAAATACTCAGAACCGATGACAATTCCGGAAGAATCATTAAAATTTACAGGTGAACTATGTTGATATTATCTGCTGACACAACAGCAAGAACGGCGACTGCCGCAATCTGCAATGACAAAACGTGTCTTGGACTCGTCCAGAAAACGGAAGAAGTCACGCACAGCGAAATAATGATGGTGGAAATAGACAGACTGCTGAAAAATGCAGGACTCAGCCTGTCGGACATTGATATGTTTGCCATTTCTGCAGGCCCGGGATCATTTACAGGCGTAAGAATAGGCGTTTCGCTCATAAAAGGACTCAGTTTCATGTCGGGAAAGCCCGTGGTTGGCGTATCAAGCCTGGAATCTCTCGCCGAGAATGGCAGAGGAACTGAAAAACGCTTCATCGCATGTTCCGTCATGGATGCAAGAAGGAACCAGCTTTACAATGCCATTTTCGAATATGACGGAGATGTGCGGACAAGACTGTGCGAGGACAGACTGATAAGCGCTGACGCACTGGCCTCTGAACTTGAGCATTTTGATTTGCCCGTATACTTTTTCGGCGACGGAACACATATTGCCCGCAAGGCTTTTCCGAAATGCAGGACAACTCCCGACGCAATGGTTTACCAGAATGCCTCGTCTGTTGCATCGGTTGCGTTTGAGCTGTACAATTCATCAAAAGACAAATCTTTGTTCAATGACACTATGCTCCGCCCTGTGTACCTGAGGGACTCACAGGCAGAGAGAGAATACAAACAGAAAAACGGAGGCGCGGATAATGAGTAAAATAGCTGTTGCTGCAGATCATGCGGGATACGAATTCAAGGATGCACTGGCATCTTACCTCAGAGAAAAGGGATACGATGTCATTGACCTGGGCACCAATTCTCCAGACTCGGTTGACTACCCTGTTTATGCAAAGAAACTGTGCAGTTCAGTCCTGTCGGGCGAATGCGAAAAAGGAATTCTTGTCTGCGGAACAGGAATAGGAATGAGCATTGCCGCAAACAGGAACAAAGGCATCAGGGCGGCTCTTTGCACAATTCCCGAATATGCCAGACTTGCCCGCGAGCACAACAATGCAAATGTTCTCTGCCTGGGTGCAAGATTCGTCGGTTTTGACGAGGCAGTAAAAATAACCGATGTCTTTTTAAACACGGAATTTTTGGGCGGAAGACACCAGAACAGAGTCAATCAACTTGACACTTGAAAAGAGGATGTCAGTTTGATATAATTTGATGTGTAATAATTTTTGATTATTATATTTTCAAAAGATTAAAATCGAAAGGAAGATTATTTCAATGAAAAAGATTTTGGCAATTTTTGTTTCAGTTCTTTTCGTACTTGGTGCTTGCGTAAGCATTGGCGCTACTGCATTCACCTATGATACAGAAAGCGTTGAAGGAAAAGAAATCACATGTATTGATTTCCTCGATTTCTCTGAAACAAACAACAAATGGGCTGTATATGACGAGACCGAAGGAACATGGTCTCCGAACGAAGATGATGGTGACTCATACAATGAGGAAGGCGATCCTATCGCAGCAATCTGGACAACAAATGCTACATACGGCAACCCGAAATACCAGGCAGGAAAACTTGGCTGGTCTCTCACTTCAAACGGCGAAGTTCTTTCAGTAGAAGCAACAAGCACTAGTGCTGTTCCCGGAATCGTATTCACAATTGACGAATGGGCTACATCAATCAAGTGCGGAAAAGAAGAATCAGGCGGCACAGAATACATGAAGATCCGTGTCAGAAACTACAGCTCTGCTCAGCAGTTCACACTCGGTTTCATGACAACAAACATCAACAACGGTCTTTCATTCTTCAGTTCTACAATCTCAGACGTAGCAGTTGAATCAAACTCCGGTGAATGGGCTGAATACATTTTCAGCATTCCGACAGCAAACTCTGACACAAACTATGGCGACCAGCTCACCAAAAACGCAGACGGCGTTCCGAATTCACGTTGGGCAGGAAACCTCATAAGACTCCTGTTCTTCCCGTTCGGCTACAATAAGACAGACGGTACAGGTGCTTACCAGGGCGCTGCTATGGATATCGACTACATCGTACTCGGATCCAAGAAATATGTAACTGAATACAAGAGCGAACTCCAGAAGAAGGAAGAGAAAGTTAAGAGCATCGAACTCCAGAAACTTCCGGACAAAGTTGCTTACTATGCAGGCGAAATCATCGACCTCACAGGTATCGAAATTCTTGCTACATATGACGACAATACAACTGAAGTAATCGACAGCTGCGACGTTGACTACAACTTCGAAGAAGCAGGCAAGAAGACAGTCAAGCTTAAATACGGTAAAGGCACAGCATCATATGATGTCGACGTCACCGGAATTACAAGCATTGAAATTGATACACTTCCCGAATCACTCGTATTCACAAAATCTTCAATTATCAGCGACGGTTTTGCTCCTTCAGATCTCAAAGTTAAAGTTAACTATGCTGACAATGAAAGCACAACAGTCGGCGTTAACCAGGTCAAACTCGTTTATGATTTCACAGAACTCGGCGCACACACAGTTACAATCAACTATCTCGGCTTCACAGCTCAGTTTGAAGTAACAGTAATCAACGTAGTGGATATCAATGTAGACGACCTCGAAAAAGTATACTTCGGACAGGAACTCACAGAAAACGATCTCGCAATCAACTGCGTATACAGCGACGAATCAGTCAAATCTCTTGCAGATGCAAAGATCAATGCAAAAGTTGAACTTGAATATGAAATCAAAGCTCCGGGCACAATCGATGTAGTTGTTCACCTCAGCAATGAAACATACGGAATTGACTGCACAAAGACAATCAAGGCTACAGTTGCTACTCCTGTTTCACTCGATGTTGACACAAAGAACGCAAAACTCTCTGTTGACGTAGAAGAAAAATATGAACCTTCAAGTCTCATTGTAAACTATGTTTACGAAGACGGACACAAGTCTCCTCTTTCAGTTGATGACTTCAAGCTCAGATATGACTTCAGTGAACCCGGAACAGCTGAAGTTACTGTAACAGACAACTATGCTAACATTTCCGCTTCATTTGATGTAGAAGTTAAAGGCATGGATGTTACAACAAAGAACCCGACAACTGAACAGGTTACAACAGCAAAAGACACAACAACCACAAAATCCGGAACAACTCCTTCAGGTGACAGCAAAGGAAGCCCTGTTGTAGTTATTATCATCGTAGTAGTTGCAGTTGTTGCTGTAGTTGCAGTAGTAGTTGTAGTTGTACTCAAAAAGAAAAAGAAATAATCTAAACATCGTTTCTTGATAACCAATGGATCTGCCTCGCGCAGATCCATTTTTTTGTTCCATTGTTCCCTGTTTTGTGATAGAATAACCGGTGGAGAAAAAGAAAGGACAATAATTATGAGCGACAACAAGACTGCGGTGGAACAGCATTCCGCCATAGGATATTCGACGACCGGAAAACCAATAGAAAGAAACATGCATAAAGATGCCCAGTGGTTTTTCAATCCCACCAAGCTAGGCCTCTTCATTCATTACGGAATATCCACGGTCGACGGAGACTGTGACATATCCTGGAGCATGTGGGAAAATCCGGAGAGAAGACAAAAAGGCAATGGTATAGTGCTGCCTGAACAGTACTGGAATTTTGCCAAAGAATTCAATCCCGACGCTTTCAACCCTATTGACTGGCTGAGCGCCGCAAAAGAAGCGGGATTTGATTATGCAGTATTCACTACCAGACATCACGACGGCTTTTCAATGTGGCCGTCTGACGCCAGCAGTTTTTCCACAAAGAACTACCTGGGCGGAAGAGATTTTGTAAAGGAGTATGTTGACGCATGCAGACAGGTCGGTCTCAAAGTAGGTCTTTACTATTCCCCTCCGGACTGGAGAATCAACTGTGACTATATGAACTTCATGAGCGGAGCTCATTCGGAAAAACATCCGGACAGACCTTATTACAACAAATACCATCAGGTAATTGATTCTGTACCGCAGATGCCTAAAGAACACATTGCAATGTACGAGCAGTATGTAAATGCACAGGTCAAAGAACTGCTTACAAGATACGGAAAAATAGACATAATGTGGTTTGACGGATCCGTCCCTGATCTTTCACAGGTGATTTCAATTGATGAAATAAGGAAGATGCAGCCCGGTATAGTCTGCAACGACAGACTCTGGGGGTTCGGTGACTACTGCACTAAATACGAGTGCTGTCTGCCAACGGAAAAACCGCCCTTTGACTATTGGGAGACATGTCAGATCTGGCATGTGGGAGGCGGCTGGTCATATGTCAAGAACGCAGACAAGTACGTCAGATTTGAAGATACCGTTCACAGATATGAAGTGGCAAAGAAGTTCGGAGGCAACATTCTTTTGAACATTGCACCGGATAAGCACGGAGTGGTTCCGGACGCATATTATGCGGCAGCGAAAGAGTTCGGAGATTGGCTCAGGGAAAACAAATAGGCAATATACAAAACAAGCGCCAAATCGGCAATCAGCCAATTTGACGCTTGATGTTTTTTATTCGAAAGAGGTGTATTTTATCGGGACTTCCTCACCTATGCCGTTGAGTTTTTTGTACCACCATTCGTGATAGCTGCTCTCATATGGCATCGTGTATTTGTAATAACCGTTGACAAGGTAGTGCTGCTCAAGAATCCCGTCGTCACTCTGTCTGAATTCTTCAATGAGTCTGTAGTTCTCTTTTATGACCCTGTGATTCTCGGCATACCCCATCAGAGTCACAGTCTGGTTTCGGATAATGAGGACTGCTGCAATAACAAGCAGTGCGGGAATTGCCGCAGGAATTTTCTTTTCAAGATTGAGTCCGATCACAAAGAACAGAAGAAGAGATGCCAGCGCAACATACCAGATTCCGCTCGAAATACCGACAGTCATTACGACAGCGGCTATGCTTGTCATAAACGACGGAGAATCGAGCATATTCATCACGGAAAGAAGCATTATGAGCAAACCGCTCGCAAGTGTCGTCCTGGGCCCGAAAATAGGTGACAGCAGCATGGCGCCCTGCATGACATATGCCATTATCAGCAGCGCAACCCTGTCAATCTTCCCTTCCTTTGACCATATCACAGCAAAATATACACTTTCAATTGCAAGACAGCAGATTGTCAGTACAAGCAGTGCAATGTGCTGCAGCAGAAACATGTACGAAAACAAAGATATAAGACCAACACTTGAAGACAGAACGAGGACCAATACAAATGTGTTGTTCCTGATTCCTTTGAAACTGAGGATTCCGGAGACAAAAAACAGCATCACAAAACTGCCTATACCCGACTGACTGAATACAAGTTCGCACAGCGGCCTGAAATTCTCAGTTATTCTTCTGAACAGCGGCATTCCGTAGAATTCCGGATAGTATCCTTCCCTGACGCCGTTCCCAGGTGCCAAAAACAGCGCCAGAACGGCAGCAAGAGATAACGCAAGCAAGATTACATCTTTTGCGCAAACTCTTCTGTTTCTGCGTAAATTCAGCACCAGATACAGCAATACAAATGCAAACGAAGCAAAAGCACACTGTTCAGTCGAACTGCACGAGAAAAATGCCAGGACAATCACATAAACCGGAAGCTTTCCGTCTTCATATGACTTCTTAAGAAAGTATGCAAGACACACCATCAGGAGTGCCGGGAGATAATAGTTCATACTCCCTGTAGCCCAGTATATCGACTGACCTGCATTAAGAATGCCTATGAGCGTAAAAGACAGGGATATCAGGACAACGGATATCCTGAATCTCTCATTGTCCTTTCCGGAAACAAGTCTCGATCCGAAATATACCAGGGCTGTTATGGCAAAAGGCTGGAAGATTCTCCAGAGTACTATTGAGCCTCCGCACAAAAGAAGTTCGTCCAGAAGATGGATCCAGCACCTTCCGTTTGTCATTGTGTAATGAAAAATATTTTCACTCACAAAATACTTAAAACCTTCCTGTGTGAAGTTGGCATAATAGAAGTCGTCCCCGTAGAGATCAACATTCCATACTATGGCCACCTCCAGAAGAAACAGTATCGCCAAAAACAGAAAATGGTAATATTCACTCAGAAATTTCTTTGTTTTAGCACCCATATATCACCTTAAGAAACTAGACAAGCTCGCGCTTGTCTAGTTTGATTTCTGCAATTACATTCCGCCGAATCCGGACTGTGCAATACCCTGGATGAGGTATCTCTGCATGAACAGGTACATGATAAGAAGCGGTGCAACAATCATCAGGGCTGATGTGTTCTTGACTGCGATTATGTACGGGCTCATGTCGCCGCCGGTTTCGTCTGCAAGTTCCTTCAGTGATGAAGGCATTATCTGCCAGAACTTGCTTCCGGTCAGCAGCGCGTGGTCTGCCGCGTTAAGGAATGTGTTTGTGTAGAATATATCCGTCCACTGCCATGAGAATGCAAGCAGGAATACCGTCACAAGCATTGGCACCGACAAAGGCAGGATGATCAGGAAAAACGTCTTGATTGGTCCATATCCGTCAACATACGACGACTCTTCAAGTTCGTCAGGAATGCCTCTGTAGAATTGTCGCATTATGAATATGAACAATCCGTTCTTAAAGGCAAGACCCGTAAGCGACAGGAAGAAGATTGGAACGTATGTGTTGTAGAATCCCTGAGTCAGACCCAAGGCCTGCGTCAGAGGAGTCAGACTTATTCCGAGAATTGAAGGATACATGAACTTCTGAACAAGAGATGAAACCAGAATCTGATCCGGAACGATCATTGACAGAAGAACAAGACCGAATATTATTTTGTTTCCTTTGAATTTGAACTTTGCAAAACCGTATCCCACAAATGCACATACGAGCATCTGGATTACTGCTGTTGCAGTTGAGAGAAGGAATGTGTTGAGCAATGCTCTGAAATATCCGTTTTCAGTAACAAGATACTTGTACTGATCAAGTGTCGGATATTTTGGAATCAGCTTAACGTCACTTTGCAAAAAGTCCATAGGACTCATGAACGATGTTGAAATCTTGGAGAAGAACGGGAAAAGAATTACATAAGACAATCCCAGAAGAAGAATGAATCTGAAGAATGAAACAAGGATCTTTCTCGCAAAATTGGAAGTTCCGTATTTTGCTTTCAGACGCTCTTTAAGAGGTGCTCTCTCAAAGTCAACGACGATCTTGTTCTTTGTCTCTTTCATTATTTTCGGCGCTGTGTTTTGATTATCCATTACTACTTCTCCTCCTTTCAGCTATCATTTCTTCTGTCGTAGTAAATTACTCTTCCCAGTATCAGGTAAGCAAGGACGAGCATTACTATTACGACAATGAAGTAAGACCATGCAGCTGCGGCCTGTTGTCCGCTCGGTGATACAGAGCTTCCGAGGCTGAGAATGTAAGTCATTACATTGTTGCTCTCAGCTGTGAACGAGTCTATAACCGTATAAACTGCATTTGCGAGGATCATAGGGCTTATCATCGGCAGGGTGATCTTCCAGAACATTTCCCATGCCGTAGCACCTTCCATCTGACATGATTCGTAAATTGACGGTGAAATTGACTGAAGTCCTGCGAGGAATATCAGCATCTGAACACCTGCTCTGTTTACGATATCATAAATGTTTCCGACAAGTGTCGTTACGACTTCAACGAGTTCGCTTCCGAATCCGAGGTTCTGGAACAACATTGAGATGTCCATCGCGTCGACCATCGCCGACATCGCCGAAGTCTGCACCGCACCGGTTGAAATTGCCTCTGTTGAGCTCATGCTTTCAAGCAGTGCGTTTGAAAAGTCAATCTGCGCTATAATTCCAGCTCCGACTACAACCGGAAGGAAGAATATGGCTCTGAATGCAGCACGACCAATCATCTTCTGATTGAGGATAACTGCCAGGAACAATGAGAGCAGTATGATTGCCACAACTTCAATGATCTGGGAACCGAATCCCGTAAACATCATTTCGATGAATGTTTCGCCCGTCTCAGTATTTACTGTTTTAGGCAGTATGTTTGCATAGTTTTCAAGGCCAACCCAGGTCAGTGAGTAGCCGCCGCCCTTAACGGCAGGAATTGTCGTATATGTTGCGAAGCTGTACTCAATTGACTCGATTATAACGCCTATGTAAAGAATAATAAGACCAATAATGAACGGCAGAACGAACACCCAGCCCACACGAGCTTTTTTGGCAGTCAATGAAGCCGTCTTGCGCTTTTTAACAACAGGCGCATCAGTAACTTTTGCACTATCCATTGTGTTCCCTCCTTCATCCTTCCGGTGTTATTGCGATGTAACTCTCACCGGCGAGTTCGTAGTAACTGTTCTCTCCGACCTGGAAGATTATGCTGCTCTCCGTCAGGTTGATGTAATAATCAGATGCACCACTTCTGTCGCCTTTGACACAGATGACACCGTCAACTGCTGTGAGATTACCTTTTATTGCTTCAAGAGCTTCTGTATATCTCCTGATCAATGATGTGTTGTTGTTTTCAATTGCCTTCTTGAGGTTTTCGTATGTTGTCTTGAAGTTCTCCATTGCCGAATAAGCTCCGGTGAATGCGGTTGCTGCAACAGGATCCTGTGCAGATGATTCTGAAGCCTTCAGATCCTTTTCCTCTGTGAATGAGAGGCTCGGAAGTCTGTAAATCTTGCCGTTCAGTTCCATGACAACATCGTAACTGTTGAAGTTGATATAGAAAGTCTTTGTCTTGTTCTCTGTCTTATATTCAACCTTTACAACCTGGCCTGCCTTGTATCTCTCAGTAAAGGATTTTGACATGTTGTTGAATGACACTGCTTTGTTGTAATCGTTCTGTGCATTCGTTTCAGCAATGACTGCATCCTTTGTATCCCTGGAGTCGGCAATCAGTTTGTCTGTATAGGCAATTGCATCAAAGAATGTCTTCTTTGTGCTTGTGACGAGAGAACCGTAATATTTGTTTAGTTCGAGAAGTGCGGCACCTTCGTCATCTGTTGCTCTGTATGCTTCGATGAACTGGTGGTTTGTAATCTTAGCATTCTGCATATCGCCGATTGCGGCATTGAGCATCTTGTAATACTTGATTACGTCATCTTTCCATGTTTCAAAGCTTACTGAATAGTAGACTGAAAGGTCAAATTCATCCTTCATCTTCTCTGTATTGTTGCATGCAAGAATAAAGTAGAGTGAAGCGCCGTTTTCCAGGGATTTGAGCATGTAGTACATTACGTCGCCTTCCATGTTCAATGCAGAACCCGCATAATTGAACAATCCGTGGAATACCATTCCGGTGAACGGAACTGCAGCTGATGAAATTGTGAATCCGCTGTTGTCTATTGCAACGTCAACAACGTCTGTTACGTGTGGCAGTACATATGAGTTGCCGCCTGAAACAAGCACATTGTCATAGTCGCTTGACAGAGTCCTGAGGAATTCTGTCGTGTACTCTTCTGAGTCCTGTCTTGTCAAAGGTCCTTCATCGTCGAAATCGGAGTTAAGATCCGTTCCGAGAGTGAGGGATGCTATTGAACCGACATCGTATTTTGAATAATCCTTATAGAACTTTTTGTAAATGTCGTCATAGGAGGAAGCTGAAATGATGTTTCCTTTGCCCATGGTCATGACGAACTGCATTACTGCATCGTAATTACGTTTTGTAATGAACAGGCCGCTCATGGATTTTGCACAGTACTTTTCCCAGGAGAATCCCGTGAATGTTCCCGACTTATATGCATTTGCAAAATCGAAGTTCGGATAAATGGATACATTCTTTTCCTTTGCATACTGGAGCAGTTTCCTGAATCCGTTTGCTCCGCCGACTTTTCCTCTCCACTTGACATATGTCGGATAGTTTTCAAGGATATCGTTTCCGTTTGCAAAAGCTGACAGTATAAAGTTCAGATTGCTGATTCCGTTCTCCCTGAAAGTCTCGCTCATGTTAATGACATCATCGAATGTCGTCATGGCTTTTTCAGATCTTATAGGAAGTGTGAGGAACTTGTCATTGAACATTGCTGAGCCGAAGCTCTGGATGTACAAAGGCATCGAATCCTTATCTGTTACATTCTTTATGTTTGTTGATTCAACAAGGAACTGTCTGTAAGCTGCTGCCATTCCGACATAACTTGCCTCATAATTGCTTGCCTCATTGTCTGAGAGCATTATGTATTTGACAGTGTAGTTTCCGAGGTATTTGGTATCTACCGTTGTCGTAAGTGCGGAATCGCTTGCAAGAGAGTTACCGAGTGTAACTGTGTCTGTCTGTACAGTTGAGAAGCTTGTACATACTGTGTTGTAGTCACAAACACCGCCGTCGCCTACTACGTTCTGCATGTAAGCAATTATGTTTGCAAATGACTCGCCTTCAGTGATGATGCCCAAAAAGCCTCTTTCGTGGCTGACTGTATCAATCTTTGCAGGACGTCCGGTTCTGTTTGTTGTTATTGTTGTGTTGTAATACTCTGTCAGGCCGAATACAGGAAGTCTGAATGACTGGGCATTCGGGTTTGTGTTTGAGATTGTCTGGTAAGCATAGTCAACACCGTAAACAAGTGAACCCTGGTTACCGGTATTGATAGCACCGTCGCTCAGATAGTAGTTGAGCAGTGTGCCGCTTCCGTCCGGGATGAATATATATCCGCCCGTTGTTGTCTTTGTTCCGCTTGTCTTTGTCTCTGAACAGCCGGCAAAAGGAAGAAGTCTTACGCTCTGCAGAGTGTAGTTTGTCTCATTGTAGCGGATACTCTTTGAAGGAATTGATGCGTTGAGTCCGTCTTTGTCGATTGTATATTCAATTGCAAGTCTGAACAGAGGCGGTTCTTTTTCGTCACCTTCGTATCCTGTGAGTTCATGGTCGTATTCCAGTTCGTCATAGCTGTAAGAAGGACAATACTTTCTTATCAGGGACTCTACGTTCTTGAGAGCTCTGTTGTTGCTTGACTGCTGGAAAACGTAGATAATCATGTTTTCGTCGTTTGCAAGACAAGGATAACTGTTTCTCCATGAGGATACGGAAGATTCGTTCTGAGGATTCGTCTGGTCAATCAGTTTGTAGTATGTATCATACAGGTGATTGAAAACGAAGAGTTCGTCCTCTGTCATGGAATTCTTTCTTTCCTTGAGAACGTCATAAATCATCGTCTCGAAACGCGTTTTCTCAATCCAGATAGGAATAAGTCTCTTTGATTCAACTGTTCCTATTGCGTATTCAACACGCACGCCGTTTGACATGTTCTTGAACTTGATCTGGTCTCCGTAGGCAGCTGAATATGTGTAGCTGCTCATGATGGAAGTGGTCTTTGATTCAAGATCCGTATATGTCAGGATTACCTGGGACAGCAGCATTCCCTGCTGTGTTTCGGTAAGCGTGGTTGAATTGTTTACTGCGATATCGTAAGGATTCGAGAACAGATATTCGCCTGTCTTCTTGTTGAGAAGGGCAAATTCTGCGGACTTTCTGTCAAAGTACAGGTCGTATCCGTATTCTTCGCTTGAATACATCAGTTCCATCGTTGCAACCTTTGCAGATGCTTCAGTGTATTCGGTTGTCGGATAGTCGTCAATTTTTACTTCGGCATCAGCTGCAAATGAAGGAATTGCAAATGTAAAGATCAGTAAGATGGCAAAAAACGCCGTTAAAAACTTTTTCATTTTCTGCCCTCCTTAATCTGCTCTGTAGGATATCTCTGTGATGATATCCGTAATGAAGCTTACCATTCTTCTGATAAGGTTTGTGAACAATGCAACAAGGAACATGATGAATGCCATTCCGAGGAATGTACCTCCTGTAACCAGGATGTTCTTGCCCATTGAATACCCGTGAACCGTCATTGTTCCGAAGAACAACAGGCCGCCGAGCCAGATGAATGATATTGTATCAAACAATGTAATGATTGAACTTTCGTCAAGTATTGCAACGTTTGAGAAGATTGTTGTCGGAATCAGGAATATGATCAGCGGGACAAGTGAATAAGAAGCCGCCATGAAGATATCCTTGAATGTTCCTTCGCCGTCAAACAGTGTTGTGATACACCAGTTTGCCACGACATACAAGATCAGTGGTACTCCGACTGTGGCAAGACCTGCCCAGATTCCGCCGAGACTTGAATTGGGATTGAACACATAAGCTGTACCGATATTCTTGTAGATTACTGCAAGTGTGGCCAGTGCCGTTATGAACAAGCCGCCTCTGACTGAACCTCTTCCCTCGTGTTTCAGATCCCAGAATCCGTCAAACGGATGCATGATGATGTAGAAACCGAAGAAGACCTCTTCACTGAATTTGCGTTTACCTGATTTTGTGACGCCGGCTTTGTTGACCTTGGAAATGTGTTTGAACAGGAAAACAAGTCCGACGATTATTGCAGCGAGAATCAGTACTGCCAGGAACAGATATTTTTCAATCCATCTCTGACGGAGTTCCTTGAAGCACTTTGAGTATCCGTTGACATCGCCTGCCGCCTGATAATAACTCATAGCGTCTTCATATCTCTCAGACAGGTACATACTGTCTGCTATTCCGACATAAGCTGCATCAAAGTTGTTGTTTCTCTTAAGAATCTCTTTCCATGAATCAATTGCCTTGTCATAGTCGAGACTTATAAGGTACTGCTCTGCCAGGTCGATTGCATCTCCGTACTCTGTTCTCTTGTATACGGTGATACTGTTGAGTGTTCCGTCGAGAACATAGATGTCTGAATTGAAGTACGAAATTGCCGTCGGCTCTTTCAGGTTACCGAGCTGTGAGCCCGTATCGCCGAAAGCATATATAAGCTGGCCGTTGTAGTCATATGTGTATATTCTTGAACGCTTGTTGTCGATTACTGAATATACGCCGTTTGGTCCGAGTGCAATATCAACTATTGAAGAAGGACCCTGAACTCTTGTGCTTGATTTGACTGCTGAAGACATGTAGTTTACTTCGCCGCACGGCATGAAGAAACCGTTTCTCTTCATTATGTCGTTACCTTGCGGGTTCAGCTGCTTGATAGGAGCATAGTCTGCGTTTCCACTGTGAATTGCGCTTTCAAGAGTTGCATCTTCAATTCCGTTTGTTGTAACCCAGACGAAGCCGTTTTCATCAATTGCAAGGTTGTTGAATTCGATTGAAATGTAAGAAATTGTTGTTGTGTCCGGGAAGAAGAATCTTCTGATTCTTACTGCCAGCGGCACGCTTGTCTTCTGAACACCGATGAATCCCTGGAAGGAACCGTCGTCGTTGAAAGCAAATACACCTGAATAAGTGGACTTTGATACAACGTACATTCTTCCTGAATTGTCAACTGCTACCGATACAGGTCTGAACAATGTGTCATCGCCCATGATGTCTGCTTCCGGAGCATATATGATTCTGTGGAAGTTTCCTTCTGTGTCAAATACTACGATTCTGGCATTCAGTGTGTCACATACGAATATTTCCTCATTGTTGACAAATATTCCTTCGGGTCCGTTCAGTTTGTCCGGAACACCGTTCTCGTTTATGAAATTGTCAATCTGGAACTGGAACACACATGAATCGTTGCATACAACCACTCTGCTGTTGCCCGTATCAACCACATATATGTAGTTTTTTGGATCGACGAAAATGTCTTTCGGGCTCTTCAGAGCTGTTTCCATATTCATGTCATAGTTCGTAATTGTTCTGTCCGGAACATAAGCAGCAGGTGATTCCCTGGTTTTTCCGTCCATTGTGTACGTATATGTTGAATAAGGAGTTGATGCGGCTGAAACAAATGTACAGGTGAGCAACATAAGACACAAAGTCAGAATAACAATCTTTTTAAGATTTTTTCTTATCTTCATTATTATATATACTCTCCTTTCCATTAGTCTTTCATACCTGAAGTCGACATCGTTTCAACGACACGGCTCTGGCTGAATATGAATACTGCGATAGGCACGATCATCATTACAACTGATGCTGCCATTCCGACACCGGC
>CADAXH010000011.1 GCA_902791785.1 uncultured Ruminococcus sp.
CCATACAAATTGTTCAGCATAGAATATAGATATGGCAGTCCCTTGCCACCTATTTGACCAACTTTGCCCAATACTATTGACCATGAATTCGTCATGTTTTTTCCTCTGTCACTTTCCGCACAAAACTATATTTTTTCCCAAATATTATTAACCTTGTATATTTCGATTTCCTTGGAATGAACGGTTCCATTCGTTTTAAGGTACATTTTTCTTGACTGTTCAGAAGGCTGGATTCTTTCAACAAAATAATGAATTCCACCGGATATGAATATCTCAACATTTGAACGGTCAACAAGAATTCTGAATGAGATTTCTCCGCATTTCAAAGCTTCTTTTGAAACCGTGAAGACACGTGGATTGAATTTTACTTTCAGTTCGTCTGATCCGTTTTTGCATTCGGTCCTGTCAAAAGTGAATGCCATGGTTTCCGGAGAGAATATCAGGCGATTATCGTCGCCTTCCCCAACTCTTATGCCAAGTTCAAATTCCGATGACTTTTCGGCATCAATTGTCATGATCATTTCGAATATATCGGCAGACACAGCCTCCAGAGGATTGTTTGATGAGTATTCTCTTCTGCCTTCTGAAAACAGCAACTCTCCTCTAAGCACATCAACTTCCCTGACAGGGTTCTGAAGCAATCTGTAAGAATCTCCGATTTTTAAAAGACGCATTTCCACAGGCAAGGACAAACACCCTGTCCAGGGACCATCCGGACTGGCTTTGGCATACCACCACCTGTTCAGCCAGCTCATCATTATAATCCTGCCTTCGGGTTCATTTGCAAATGTTATTCCTGCATATGTGTCTGGTCCTTCATTGAATATCATGCGCTCGCTTTCAGGAGTGAATTCCTTTCCGTTGAATGAACCAACAATGTATTCCCTGCCTCCCAGAGACAGTACCCATCTTTCTTCCGAAGTGTTTTCAACCTTCATTCGGATAAGGCTTGGACATTCTGTTGTTATGCCGTTTTTGTCATCACTGCACAACACCCAGTGTCTGAGATCTGAAGACTCATAGATCCTCACGAGTCCGCCCGCAACAACCATCTTCCATTTTGCATCTTCCGGATACCAAAAAATGTGAGGGTCTCTGAATTCAGTTACTCCCTCGGGACACCTGATTACCGGTTCTGTTTCTGAAAACTTTGTAAAGTGAAATCCGTCCTCACTGTACGCAATACCGATGTCCTGAGTATCGGTAGAGTAGGCAATGATTATTCCCTTTTCTTTGAACAGGCCCGATCTGTTGTCGATGTCAACTGCTGCAGTTCCGCTCCACATTTTTCCGACAGCATCCGGAAAAAGAACGCATGGCTGTTCTGTCCAGTGGACAAGATCCTCTGAAGTTGCGTGACCCCAGTGAAGATCTCCGTTGTTCTCACTGCTTCCAGGCACTGTCTGATAGTAAATATGATAAACTCCATCAAAATACACAAGACCATTTGGGTCGTTGATCCAACTGCATTTCGTTGAATAATGGAATCTCGGTCTCAATTCTTCAGTGTAAAAAGCGTGTTGCATTCAATTGTCTCCTTGTTGCACATGGGGCATTGCATTATTGTTCTTCTGTTCTCTATTGGTTTCTGCTTTCATTTTACCACAAATGTTTCTTCGAAAAAATAGTCCCGATTTGTTTTAACAAGGAAAAGAAATAATGAGTATTTCAACATTCAATGTGGAACAAATCTTGCGCATTTGGTATAATGGGGACATCAATCAATTACAAAAAAAACGCAGGAGAGAAAATGAATTTCAAAGAAATATATTTTGACGACATTGAGAGAACAGACAGCGCACTGGATAATTATACAGACAGCTTTGTGGTAAAAGATCCAAACAGTTCCATATACGGAAAAGGAGCTCATTTTGATATGATGTATGACACATCTCCAGAGCTGTGGAGCATCCGTCTGTGTCTGTCCGGTTACTGCTGTAAAGACAGCAGATATTACAAAAATCCAAACCTTTTGAAAGAAGTATCTGAGAGAATCAAGGTCTGCAGAACAAAACTGAATGAAGACGGAACAAACACCATGTTCCAGTCAAATTTCAGGACAGGGGATCAGTTTGCCCTTGAAGGAACAGCATATTTTCTTCTGATTATGTTCAAAACCCTGTCAGACGACGCTTATGAAAACCAGGTGTTCGATGAACTTTGCTGTCTTGTGGAAGACATGGCCAGAGGATGTCTTAACGGAGGATTCCATACACCGAATCACCGCTGGGTTGAATCAAGCGGTCTGCTTCTTACATATTATGTGCTTTCAAAGACAAAGAGAACCAGATACACCGAAGCAATGCTTGAAAAAGCAAAAAAATATCTGGCAGAAGGTGTTGACTGCGATGAATACGGCGAATGGTCGGAAAGATCTGCTGGCATGTACAATATCCACTGCGACAATGCATTCCTGAACATATATTATGTTTTACAGGATAGAGAGTACCTTGACTGCGTTAGCAGGAATCTTGAACTGATGACTCATTATATTGAAGACGATCTTTCCGTTTTCACTCAGAACTCAAGAAGAAAAGACAAAGGTGAACTCGGTACAGTTCAGACTTTCAGCAAAGCAAGACACTTTTACGCAGATTTGTATATAGAACCCTGCAGCGTGGTTGGCTTTTTAAACAAAGACAACAGAATGGCGAGTCTGGCATACAAAATTTACAAGGATTCAAGAAAACAAGGAAGGGCTGCTTCTATACCGATTTACTTTTTTATCATGTACCCCGAGATGATAGACTGGGAATTTGAATACATAAAGAATCCTCTTCCGAAGACTTTCGAACATTATTTGCCGAATTCGAATATAGTAAGAAAAAAGACCGATCTTGCAACATACACTTTCCTTGCAAAGAACCCGGCATTTTTCCATATTGAGTCATCCGGCATAAACATGAGAATGAGACTGTGCTCTTCATTTTTTGCAATTGCTCAGTTTGTTCCTCAGGAAATGGAAAAAACCAAAAACGGATACAGAATGACAATGACCGCCCATGCTGAATATAAACTTCCGCTGGATAACCCCGATGGAATTACAACCAAAAACTACTGGTCCATCGACTATTCAAAAAGAAAATCCATTCAGGAAATTGATTACAGGATGAGCGTCGAAGCAGTGTTCGTCGATGACGGTGTCGATCTCACTTTTTCTTTGAGCGGATGTGACAAAGTACCAACAAAGGTTGAAATGTTCCTCGACGAAGGACTGAGATGCGAAATCGGAAATGCGGTAATGATTACAAAAGCAGGCGCCAATGCTTTTTCAAGAGGTGACACTGCAAGACTGGAAAGTGAAAATGGAACTGTGATGGAAATTTCCGGACTGTTTTGCAAACATCTTTATACATCGGACATGAGAGGATCACTGAATCCCATTGACGGAGCCTTTGTGCTTTATGCAACAGATTTTTCTCCATTTGAAAAGACCATCCGCATTAGAGTGTTCAAACCAAATGAAAGAAAAGTGTTTTTCTGATAATTGAATCCTTTTAAAAAAGCCCTCTGCGTCTGCATTGGGCTTTTGTATTGTTTACTAATATTGCTGAATTCGCGTCAGCCATCAGTTTTTCACATTGAACCACACAAGCATCTCTTCTTCTCCTCTGTTGGCAAATGCGTAGTACGGAATAAATGTTACATCGGTTTTTTCATCTTTGGACTGTTTTTTCACATAAAGTGAAATGTCGTCGCTCATTTTTCTGACATACCCTTTACATTTAAGTTTCGGAAGCAGCATTGTGCAGTCTTTTTCAATATGAACTTTTGTTTTTGTGTCAACAAGTATGTCTCTCAGAGGCTTGGGATTGTCGCACCCCTCCATGCAATAAACCACAGGCCCCCTCATCAGTGCATATTTTCTGCAATTGAGTATAACTTTCCGGTTTGCTTCAATAAAGCTGATTGGCATGCCGAAATCAACTGACAGAACTTCTCCGTCCCTGACATTGTAGTATGCGTATCCTTTTTGGGTTTCGAATGCTTTTTCACACCACCAGGGCACTCTCACTGCAACGGTGCAGTCGCCTCCCTCGACAAGAATGTTCACTTTTCCGCTGTTCGGATAATTCGTTTTCTGGGATACCTTAATTTCTTTTCCGCTCAGACAGATTCTTGCTGTGCTCTGCATGTACTGATGGATGAATACAGTTTCGCCCTCAACGGAATACAAGTAATTGGCTATCGAAGGTATGAACCTTGAGATGTTAGGAGGACAGCAAGAGCATGAAAACACTTCGCTTCTCTTCTTCGGAGGGAAATGGATGGATCTGTAGTTGTTATTGTTTTTGTCGTCGCGACTGCTGAGGTACGGAATGATTTCAAGAGGGTTTTCGTAGAAAAACGATCTTCCGTCCAGAGACGTGGATGACAGAAATCCATTGTAGATAACTCTCTCAATCACGTCTGCGTATTTCGAATCGGGATTGAGAAGCATCATTCTGTGTGCAAACAGTACAAGACCTATTGATGCGCATGTTTCCGTATATGAGACAAGATTCGGAAGATCATAAGGCACTGTGAACGCCTCTCCGCATGAAGATGAGCCTATTCCTCCGGTTATGTACATCTTTTTCGTGACGACGTCGTCAAACAGACGAATGCATGTCTCTTTCAGTTTTTCGTCTCCGTTCAGACGGGCAACGTCCGCCATGCCTGAATACAGATACATTGCCCTAACTGCATGTCCGACAGCCTCATCCTGTTCCAGAACAGGCAGATGCGACTGGTTGCATACACCATCATATTTTTCTTCCCTTACATCGTTCTGCGTTCCTCTTTCGTAAATGAAATACTCCGCAAGTTTCAGGTATTTTTCATCATTTGTGACTCTGTAAAGTTTCACGAGTGCCAGTTCAATCTCTTCATGGCCAGGGGTCGTGAACCCGCAATTCTTTTGTACATAGAATCTTGTATATATATAGTCTGCGTATTTTATCATGAGATCAAGGAACTTTCTCTTGCTTGTCGCCTCATAATATGCAACTGCAGCCTCTATGAGATGGCCCGCGCAATAGAGTTCGTGCGTGTGCCTTAACTGAAATCTTATCTCGGGTTCAACGACGGTGTAATATATGTTGAAATAACCGTCCTCGCCCTGGTTCTTCTCTATCTGATCAATGATTTCATCTATGTATTTTTCCAGTTTTCTGTCTCTTTTCTTTGCTGTGATATACGCAGCTCCCTCGATCCATTTTGCAACGTCAGAATCCCAGAAATAGTGAGGTTTGTTCTCTTTTCCCTCTGTCCAGTCGCACTTGAAAGCGTCAATTCTGCCCGTATCTTTGAATCTGGAATAGACGGCATAAATTGTACTCTGTCTTGCCATGTCCTGTTTCTTTTTCCAGAATCCTGACTGAATATCCACATCAAGATAATTTACGTGTCTCATACATCTCTCCAAAAAGATAAGTTATCTGCGAAAAATTATATATTACTGCGCGAAAATTGGCAACACGAAAAAGAAAGACCCGGACTGAAAAAATCCGAATCTTTCGAATATTACTGACTTTCCTGCTCTTTGAGCATTCTTGACAGAAATTCACGTGTTCTGTCATTCTTTGGATTTGTAAAAATATCCTGCGGGTTGCCCTCTTCAGCGACGACTCCCTTGTCCATGAAGACGACTTTTGAAGATACGTCTCTCGCAAATACCATTTCGTGTGTCACAACAATCATTGTGAGTCCGCTGTCCGCGAGCTTTTTCATTACTTCAAGCACGCCTCCGACCATTTCCGGATCGAGAGCGGATGTAGGTTCGTCAAACAGAATTACATCCGGGTTCATTGAAAGCGCTCTGGCGATTGCAACTCTCTGCTTCTGCCCGCCCGACAGCTGTGCCGGTTTTGCGTTGATGTATTCAATCATTCCAACTTTTGCCAGATAGTCTTTGGCAATTTCCTCAGCTTCCTGTTTTGACCTTTTCAGCACAAGCATCTGCGGCTTGACGCAATTCTTCAGGACATTGAGATTATTGAACAGGTTAAATGACTGGAAAACCATACAGACTTTGCTTCTGTATTTGTACAAATCGAGGTTGCTGATGTCCTCCCCGCGGTACTGAATTGTGCCGCCGTCATATTCTTCAAGTTTGTTGATGCATCTGAGCAATGTGCTTTTTCCGCTTCCGGATGATCCTATTATTGATACCACATCACCCTGATTGACTTCCAAATCTATTCCCTTGAGGACCTGATTGTCACCAAATGCTTTGGTCAGTCCTGAAATCTTAAAGATATTCTCGCTCATCTAGCTTTGTCCTCCGTCAAGTGAATGGTTGATTTGAAATCACTCTGAGAACCGAAGATGGTATAGTTTTTCTTTCCTTCCATCTTCTTTTCCAGTAGTTTCAGAATTCTTGTTGTGACAAAGGTGAGTATGAAATAGATTACGGCTGCAATAACAAATGATTCGAAGAACTTGTAATATGTTCCGGCTGCACTCTTTGCCTGGAAATACAGTTCCGAAACTCCAATTACATTCAATACCGAAGTATCCTTGATGTTGACAACGAATTCGTTTCCGACACTTGGCATAATATTTCTTATTGCCTGAGGCAGGACAACATGAACCATTGTCTGCCAGTGAGTCATTCCAAGCGACATCGCACCTTCTGTCTGACCCACATCCACACTGATTATTCCGCCGCGGATTATTTCGGCCATGTATGCACCGGTATTAATCGATACTATAATCAGTGCAGCAACTGTAAGATCCATTCTGCCTCTTACTATACCGTAGTATATGACTGCAGCCTGAATCATCATAGGTGTTCCTCTGAACACTTCAATATATGCCACAAGCACAAACTTGACTATCTTCATAAAGAAGTTGGCAACTTTGTTTTTGCCTTCAGGAACAGTCCTTATTATGGCAACAAGCAGTCCTATTCCGAAACCTGCCACCGTTCCTATTATGGCAATCAGCATCGTATTTCCGATTCCCTTGAGGAAGAGCGGATAATACTCAGATATTATTTTCCAGATCCAATCAAAAAAGTTCATAAAAATATGCAATAAATATTAAGTAAATCAGTCCTCGGAAACCGGCTGGTTCTGAACTGCTTCATTCATGTACTGGTTTCTTGTCTGCTCAGAAACATTGGCCAGTGTCTGGTTGATAAGAGTTGTCAGGTCGCTTCCCTTTCTTACTCCTACTGCAACAGATACTTCATCGTCACTTACTGAAAAACCGTTTCCGTCATCAAATTCAACGAAAGTAAGATCGCTGTTTGCAGCCTGCGCTGAAACTGCGCCCGGACGTTCTGAAACGTATGCATCGATTGTGCCTGCCTGAAGAGCGATAATCATTGTCGGGAAATCATTCATCGGATCGAGTTTGTTGACTCCCTGAATCTGGCTGATTACGTCATAGTGGAATGTTCCGAGCTGGCCTGTCACTTTTGCACCTGCAAAATCACTCAGACTTGTAGCTCCTTCATAAGCACTGCCTTTTTTAACCACGAGAACAAGTTCACTTGAATAGTAGTTGTTTGTGAAGTCAATTGACAGTTTTCTGTCTTCAGTTGCACTCATACCTGCGATGATGCAGTCAATAACTCCGGAATTGAGAGCGTCAATAAGACCTTCCCATTCGAGTTTGACTATCTCAAGCTTAACGCCGAGGGATTCTGCAACTATTGATGCCATCTTTACGTCATATCCTGCCGCATATCCGCCTGAAGCAAGGGCAACGGCGCCTTCTGAGTTATTAGCCTGTGTCCAGTTGAATGGTGCATAGTTGCACTCCATTCCAACCTTCAAGACTCCTGCCTTTTTGATCTTGTTAAGATCACTCTTGTCATTTGAACCGCATGATGCTGAAATAAGGCACAATGCACTTATCATAAGTGCTGCCAGAACCAAACTTAAAATTTTTCTCATATTCTTTCTCCTGAAAAGTATTTTTTTGCACGAAAAAAGCGGTCAATTGAAATGCTAATTGACCGCTATTTAAACATAACGAACGATAGCACTCCACAAAAACTTGTGACAGTCAATGATGTATTTCATCATTGCCCAACATAACCGTTTTGACATTCGGTTACATTTCGGCAAAATACCCTTTCACAAATCCCTTTGTCAAGCTTCGAATTTGCTACTGATGTATTCTGCGCCTCTATCAGTATTCTATTGCCACTTTTTCAGTGATGGCTGTATTGTAGCACTGTAACACTGCCGTGTCAACAAGTCATTTTGCTACTTTTTACCAATTGTAGCCGCATTTTGTTGGCAATAATGACAAATCTTTCGATTATTCTGCATGTTTTTCTTAAGAGCATTGTTAATGATTGACAAACCGACTTACAAATTGTTACAATCGTTTCTGGCAAGGAGGAACATATTTTATGTTACGTAAATGGACCGAATCGGAAGCATGGGACTGGAAGAAACAGACTGGTTGGCTCAGAGGATGCAATTTCATAGGCAGTGACTGCTGCAGCCGCATTGACATGTGGCAGAGCCACAACAGTTCAGAACATTTGGAAACCGCAGACAGAGAGCTCTCTCATTGTAAAAAAATCGGTTTTAACACCGTTCGTCTCATTGTTGAATTTGACGTATGGCTTCAGGAGAGAGAAAGTTTCATGCAAATGCTTGAAAAGTACATTTCTCTCTGTGACAAATATAGTCAGAATGTCATGATAGTTCTTGCAAACGAAGCACAACTCTGCAGAGGTGAAAAGTATGTTCCGAAACCTCTGGGAGAACAGGTATATGCACTCGGATATCACCAGGGGAGATTTCCCCTGACTCCAGAGCAGAAAGCCCTGACTCCTTACCACGAACTTGAACGAGCTGAGACACATGACTTATATCTTGACATGGTGAGGGAAATAGTAAACAAATACAAAGACGACGGGCGTGTCGTCTGTTGGAATGTTTTCAATGAACCCGGAATCACCATCGGAGTTGAACGTTCCGTTCCACTGATCAGACAGATGTTTGAGACAGTGAGGGAATGCGATCCGAGCCAGCCGCTGTGTGCAGATATATATTACTGGAGAGACATGGACCATCTGCGACCGAATGAACAGGTCTGTGCCGATTTGTCTGATGTTATATCCTGGCACTGCTACAAACCTGTCAGTGGTTTTGTCTCAGATTATGAAAGTCTGAAACGATTCAACAGACCAATTCTGCTGACAGAATGGCTCAACAGGATTAATCACCAGGACGTAAAAGACATATACCCTCTTCTCTATCTTGAGAGAATTGACTGCTGGTGCTGGGGATTCGTCGCAGGAAAAACACAGACATATGAACCATGGGACTCCATTTGGGAACAGTATGAGGCTTCTGGAGGAAGCAAAAACTTTGACTTCACAAAATGGCAGCATGATCTGCTCCGCCCCAACCTGAGACCATATGATCCGAAAGAACTTGAACTGATTGTAGATTTCAACAACAAAACATAAGTTAAGATTCGTCACTTGCATATTGAGGTTTATCCAATGGAAAAGAATTATGCCACAAGACCTCTCTGGTTTTGGAACGACAAACCTACCCCAAAACACATCAGAGAACTGATGGAAAACTGTTCGGAAAAAGATGGGTATGCAGGGTTCGGCATACTGCCGTACAAAGCCTGCAAACTTGAATACCTGGGCGAAGAGTACATGGAATTGTATTCATTTGTTCTCAGCGAAGCCAAAAGATTGAACCTTAAAATGTGTTTGTACGATGAGTGGTGGTTTCCAAGCGGAAGTGCGGGCGGACTGCTGAAAGAAAAACACCCGGAAGCCTGCGCAAAAAGACTGGACATGGAAGAATTCAGATCTGCAGACAACCATTTCAGCCTGACTCTGCCTTCAGACGGCCTTGTTATGGCGGTGGTGGGATACAGTAAAAAAGGAATAGTTGACCTTAATAGCTTTGTCAGCAATTCTGAACTCATCTGGACTGCTCCGGACCGCAGCTACAGGGTTCTTTGTTTCATCTTAAGGAACACGGATCTTGGAAGGGTTGATTATCTTGACCCGGAATCCGTGAACAAATTCATTGAAATAACACACGAAAAATATTATGAAAGATTCTCTGAGTATTTCGGAAATGTGATAGACAGTTCCTTTTATGACGAGCCGCAGTTTTACAGCGTAAAAGGAAGAGCATGGACAGCCTGTTTCAATCAAAGATTCTTTGAGAAATATAACGAATCTCCATCAACCTATTACCCTGCTCTATTCTTTGACATAGGTGATACGACTGCCAAGGCAAGGCACATGATGCTGTCTTTGAGATCAGAACTGTATTCTCAGGGATATCCTAAAGTAATCCAGGACTGGTGCACTGCGCATTCAATTACACTGACAGGACATGTTGACCAGGAAGAAGCAGCGAACCCCTGCGGAATAACGGGCGATCTGATGCTGTCTTTCAAACACCAGGACATTCCGGGAGTGGATGAAATATTTCATGAAGGAAGAGCTGGAAAAGCATATAAACTGGTGTCATCTTCTGCTGTCAACTGGAACAAACAGCTTGTCATGTGCGAATGTTTCGGAGCAATTGAAGGAATAACCGAACGTGGCATCTACAGAGAGTGTTTTGACCTGTTCACAAAAGGGATCAATATGCTCGTTCCTCACGCAGTATGGTTAAATGACGATGAGGACAGAGTCAAATTCAAGCCTGAGCTTTCATACCGAAATGACTATTACGCAAATATTCTGCCCCGGTTCAACAGATTCTGCTCAACCATTCAGAGCAGACTTCAGACCGGAGGACAGGTAAACAGCGTTGCCGTTTTGTATCCCATTGAGAGTTTACAGTACGTATACAGTTTCTCCTGGAAAGGCGACCCTGTTAAAGGCGGCAACAGTTACAGGAACAACAATTACCAGAACCTCGGACAGTACCTTATAAAGAACCTGAACTGTGATTTCACTTTCCTCCATCCTGAAACACTGGTGCATCAATGCAGCACGGATAACGGCGTTTTGACTATCCCGAATTCGATTCATCATCAGGACTATAGAGTACTGATTATGCCCGGAATGAAAGCGATGTCAATTTCGTCAGCAAAGAAAATTGAGGAATTTGTTTCAACCGGCGGAATACTAATATGCGTTTCCGAACTGCCATACATGGAAACGGAATATGCAAAAAACAGTGACCTGAAAGAAATAATCCGCAAACTGTTCGGTATAACCGAAGTTGGAGCAAAAACAACAATAAACGAGTACGGAAGAGGAAAATGCATAGCACTTCCCTATTGTGAAATTGAAAACATCAGAACAATTCTTGATTCTGCAGAAAGTGACACAATAATAGTAAAGAAGACATACGGTCTGCAGTACATTCACAAAAGAACAAGCGAAAAAGACATCTGGTATTTTGCCTCAATTAACAAAAAAGCAGACACAGATGTAATACTCAACGGCTCATTCAGTCTATGTGCGATTAATCCGTTCAGCGGAGAAAAAACTCAATTGTATTCTGAATACAAAAACAATTCAACCATATTTCATTTGCAGCTCGGAAAAGAGCAATCCGTTCTGATTGAAGGAACAAAAAAGGCGAGGTAAACAAATGCGTAATTATGAAGTATCATCAAATCAGTTCACTCTGAAAGTGGACACAGAAAAATCAGTTATTTCAGTACAGCTCAAATCAGGAGAGATCTGGAGAATAACGAAAAAGCCTTACGTGCTTTTCACTTCAGGAAAAAAAGAGGATTTTCCGCTGCCCAAGGAATCAATGAAGACAAAAACAGGAACCTCTGAAGGAGTAAGATCTTTCTATGAGCTGCCCGATTCAGACATATCCATTATGACTCATGTATATGTCGACTTCACAACAAACAACCTTGTGTTTGAACTGCGTGTTGACGGCGACAAAGATGGCGAAATCGAACTGGTGTCATTCCCTGCTCCTTTTGACTACGGAGCCAAAAAGGGCGAAGGATACACTGTACTCCCGAGAATGCAAGGCACTCTCGTTCCCGCAGGTTCCAGAGTCAATATCCGTCTCGGATTCATTTTCTGCCGCGATGCATATATGCCTTTATACGGACAGGTGAAAAACGGAACCGGATACGCAGCTATTTTTGATACCCCATACGACGCCAGATATCTGATGGATGATGACCGCGTCGCTCCTATGTTCAGACCCACACTCGGAAAAATGAGCTACATCCGAAAGATGATTTTCTGTTTCAGAGAACCTTGCGACTACAATGTAATAGCCAAATGTTACCGGGCATATGTAAAAGAAAACGGTCGACTGGTGACCTTAAAAGAAAAAATAGACAAGAATCCTATTGTTGCCAAACTCATAGGATGCCCGATTATTCACACTAAAATTTCTACCCATGTCCAGCCAAAGTGCAATTTTTATAACAAAGAACATCCGGAGAAAAATGATTATTTCTTCACTTTTGCTCAAAGAGGAGAAGAACTGAAAGCGCTGAAAGCACGCGGAATAGATAAGGCTTATACACATTTTGACGGATGGGGCGTCCGCGGATATGACAATCTTCATCCATCGCCTTTCCCGCCGAGTGAAGAGGCAGGCGGAGCCGAAGGCATGAAGAAGCTGAGTGAAACGACAAGAGAACTCGGGTATATCTTCGGTGTACATGATCAGTACAGGGATTATTATCTTGACGCACCGGACTTTTCATACTCTGAAGCCACCATGAAACCGGGCGGTAAATATCCTTATAAAACATACTGGGCAGGTGGTGAGCACACATATCTCTGCTCTACCAGAGCTGTCGATTATGTCAGGAGAAATTACAACGAATTTGAAAAGCTAGGCATAAAAATTGAAGCTGCATATCTGGATGTGTTTTCTGTCGCAGAACTGGATGAATGTTACGATCCGAATCATCCAACGACAAGAGAACAATGTGCAATAGACAGAAGGCATTGTCTTGACATTCTCACAGATAAAGGCATCATCCCTTCATCTGAAGAAATTCATGATTGCATCCTGCCATCAATGGTGCTTTGTCACCATGCACCTTACGGAACAACAGATATGGGCGTTGACAGTATGGAAGCTCAGGGCATTCCGATACCATTGACCAACCTCGTGTATCACGACTGCGTCGTTATTCCATGGATCGGGTTCAAAGGAGAATTTGTCGGATTCGGAATAACAGGCAAAGATGGTGCTTACTCTCATGCAATACTGAACGGAGACCCTGTTTATTGTCCGATAGATGCAACTGATGAACAGATAAAACAAGTCAAATATGCATGCGCAATTGCAGAAAAACTTGCACTTTGCGAAATGGTAAGTCACGAATTCCTTTCAGATGATTACCTTGTCCAGAGAACAACTTTTTCTGACGGAACAGTAGTTGAAGTGGATTTCGGAAAAGAAGAATACGTCGTGAAGAGCATGTAGTTTTTTACATAACAAGGGGACTGTTAATTGATTTTTAACAGCCCCACATTTTGTGCCTGTATACAATTTTACTGCATACTCATGTCATCCATGCTTTGATTTTGGAGTTCCATTTCTTCTCTTATTGTTTCAATCGTTTTCTTGCAAACATTAATTGATTCGAGACATTCTTTCAAATCATTCTGAGAAATTGTACTCGCATCCGGACTCGGATATCTTGTCGAAAAATAATATCCATCAACACACAATATAGTTTTCTTTGCTTCGTGATCAATATTAATATCGTATTTTTCCAGCAGATTGAACAAGGTCCTCAAATTATGAGAGTGAAGAACCATTTCTTTTTCGTATTGTTCTTGGACTGTTGACGGCTGACAGTAATCATCAATTATTTGTTTCAAATACTTTTCGCAGATTGACTGGGCCATTCCCGCCATGAAGTCAAATATTGATCCCAAATTGTAAAGCTGAATGAATCCTTCTCTTTCCTGATTTGCATAGAACAAATAGTTTTTGTTGTCGTCTACCATAGTACTATCCCATCCCTCTTAATTGAATTATAGTATGTTGATTTCGCACCATTAAATATATTTTTTTCGCAAAAAGCCACATCAAGCTTAACAATGACATTGGAGTTCAATTCCGACAACAATTGCCTTCCTTTTCTTTGAACATCACAAGAAAAATCGTCAAGCAGAACCAGCAAGTCCACATCACTATCATACTTACAATCACTTCGCGAACAACTCCCGTATAGAACACAAGATACTGCTTCAGGAAGATTTTCTCTGATTATTCTTTGTGCGTTTTTGATTGCATTGAACTGAGTTTCATATACAAAGCAGACTTTGCTATTGTCTGCAGATTTTATTTCAAATTCTTTTTTCTTTAAAGTGGTCACTTTGTTCTCCCATAATACTATTAATCTATAATGACTTCTTTGAATTGCTACGTAACTATCCAATTGAATTATATACTTAATTATCGTACAATACAAGATAGACCAAAATTCAGATTCAATGATTCATACCATTCTATTGTTTCAGGAGATTATCATGCCTATTATTCAAGAGATTGAAAACCTCTTAAGTTTTTACGAAAAAGAACTGGACGACACGTTAAATTTTTGGTACAAATTCGGCATTGACAGAAAAAACGGTGGTTTTTTTCCCTGTCTTGAAAGAGACGGTACAGTATACGACTCTGACAAATCCGTATGGGCCCAAGGAAGAGGGCTTTGGGTCTTTTCGAAAGCTTATAATGACATCAAAAAAGATGACCGCTATATCGAAGCGGCTGAGAAAAGCTACAGATTCATAAAACAACACTGCTATGACAATGACGGAAGAATGTTTTTTACGGTAACCGAAAACGGAGCCGGGATTCAAAAAAGAAGATACTGGTTTTCCGAATCATTTGCAGTAGCAGGCTCCGCAGAACTCTACAGGGCAACCGGAGACAGGCAGTATCTTGAAAACGCAAGAAGCACTTTTGATACGATGCTGGGTGTAAAAACAGGCAGAATTGTTACCGAGCCCAAATATAATCCCAATGTCGTAAACTGCATTGCTCTGGCGAGCCCCATGATTATGCTTGTGACATGTCAGATAATGCGCGACATAGATATCGAGAGAAAAGAAATATATAATGATATCATAACCGACAGCATTAACGAGATCAGACTTCACCGCCATCCTGAAAAGAAAGCTGTTCTGGAAAATGTCAACCATGATGGTTCACTTGCAAAAGGCAGCAGAGGAAGACTTGTGAACCCCGGTCATTCCATAGAAGCAAGCTGGTTTTTGATGGAAGAGTCTGAATACAGAAAAGACAAGACTCTGCTTAAGGAAGCGTTGGATATCCTCAACTGGTCATTTGAGCTTGGCTGGGATGAAGCCGAAGGCGGAATAAGATATTTTGCAGATATAGAAAACAAACCAGTTCAGGCGCTCGAATGGGATATGAAACTGTGGTGGCCTCACTGCGAGATGCTCATCGCATTTCTCATGGCATACGATTTGACAAAAGAAGAAAAATATCTGGAAAAGTACAAGTTGGTTCATGAGTATACTTTCACAAACTTCCGTGACCGCGAATACGGAGAGTGGTACGGATACCTTCACCGCGACGGCTCTGTCGCAACCGATCTCAAAGGAAATATGTTCAAGGGACCTTTCCATATTCCGCGCTGCGAAATCATTAACGTCCTTAAACTCAAAAAGATGTTATCGCATCCTACGAACACAAAAGAATAACACAAATCACATTTAAGAGACAGGAGCATCATATGAGTATTCAAAAAATGGTTGTCAGCCGCGACGACAGTGTTTATGAGGCGTTTCCTGATGTTGTTTTAACAAGCGAAGGAACTCTCATCTGTGTATTTACCGAGTGCAATGCACATGCAGACAGAGACAATTCAAGAATAGTAATTACAGAGAGCACGGACAGAGGGAGAACATGGTCCCAAAAGCATCCGCTCACTGAGTATTCATCCAACACGGACTTTTACAATTGTGCAAGAATATCCGGAATCGGAGAAAAAACACTTGTAGTTATATGCGACAAGGCCAGAAAAATCAACAATTCCGAAACTGCAGGCCAGCTGTTTTTATGGTATTCATATGACAACGGCAGAACGTGGTCAGAACCCGTGAACACATCTGATCTCGGAATCAAAGATCCTGGGATCGTACCCGACAAATACAGAGTCCTGAAAAACGGAAGACATATTATATCTGCCCACAAAAAAGGTGAATCAGGAAAACTCGAGCAGTATCTTTGGTATTCTGATGACAACGGCAGAACATGGTCAGACAGAGTGACAGTAGCGTCGGACCCAAGATACAACCTCTGTGAAGGATGCATTCTTGAAACAGATGACGGTGCTCTTGTATGCTACCTCAGGGAAAACTCATTTATCGGAACTGATTGTCTGAAAACAGTATCATATGACAACGGAGAATCATGGTCTGAAGTATATAACGTTCCTGTTCCGGGATGTCACAGGCCTGTAGTAGGAAAGCTGAACAGCGGAAACCTTCTGATGACCTATCGTTTTATGCAGGGCGGAAAAGGCTGGCTTGGAAGCTGGACACAAAATGTATTTGCAGCCCTTCTCAAATCAGACCAGGCGACTGCTGTCAAAAGAAATGAACAATCTGCAAGAATACTCCCGCTTGACTACGACAGGAGTCCGGTTTCCGACCTTGGTTACACGGGCTGGGTGCAATTTGACGACGGAGAAATATTCGTGGTCAATTATATAGTTGACGACGCTCCCAAGGCACAGATAAGAGGTTATTCTTTATTTGAAGGAGACTTTACGCTTTGAATATTAAAGAAAAAATCGGTCAGCTCATAATATCAAGACCGAGAGCAAAAAACATCGAAGATAATATAAAAAAAGGAATAATCGGCGGTCTTTATGTTCCACCGAATGTTGACGTCGATTTGATAAAGGAATACAAATTCTCACGTGACAATCCGCTCCTGATTTGCGCGGATCTTGAGTGTGGAGAGTTGACAGGATGTCTGGAATGGCCATGTGCGCTTGCAGCAGGAAAAAGCGGAGCAGATGGTGTTTACAAATGGGCGAAAACTCAGGCCGACGAAGCAAAAAATGTTGGAATTGATGCAGTATTCGGACCTGTATTCGATATCATCTTCACACAGGATGGAATTGCGACAGGATACAGACCTCTCGGAGAGACTCCCCAGGATGTGGCATCGCTTGGTTATTATGCAGTTAAGGGATACCAGGACGGCGGACTCTTAACTTTCTGCAAACATTTTCCGGGTTTCGGAAGAGCTGAAGATGATGCCCATATTTCACTCTCAAGTATTAATGTTTCAAAAAAAGATCTTTACGAAAACGACAT
>CADAXH010000012.1 GCA_902791785.1 uncultured Ruminococcus sp.
ATGTTTTGTCTGTCCACTCAAGGTTGTCTGTATCCAAGAGCAAAATGACAGCAGAGTATGTTCCTGCATTTGTTGCTTTTGTTCCGGAAACGTCGTAAAAATCCGTTCTGTTCAGGCCAATGTCCTTCTCTGTTCCGTCATATGTGAATACATCTTTTGTTATTGTCGGAATTGCAACCTGATACTTGGTAATTGTCCACTCAACGGTTTTGTCTGCCGTTGTGCCGTCAAACCACTCGTAATTGTCTTTGTCCAGCAGGCTGACGACAAGTGTGTATGCTCCGGCATTGACTGCATCGACGTCTCCGCTCAGTTCGTAGTAGTTGCTTTCTGCAACTGCAGGTCCCTGGCTTTCAAAGTCATATACAAATGATGTGACTGACGGGTCAGCGAACTGAACAACAACCTTGCCTATTGACCATGCTATCTCTTTGTTATCTGAAGTTTCGTCGCTCCACTGATAATTGTTCTTGTCGCTGAGCGAAACCACTGCCGTGTACGAACCGGAACCCGTAGCGGTATTCCCCGTTACTGTATAAAGGTCGCTCTGAGCTATCTGAAGAGTCTTTGCAGTTCCGTCATAAGAAAATGAAGTGACTTCAGGATCTGTGAAAGGAACTGTAACTTTTTCAATACTCCAGGATATTTCCTTGTTCGCAGTTGTACCGTCGCTCCACTCGCAGTTGTCTGTATCCACCAGAGACACAACTGCCGTATATGTTCCGGCATTCATCTGTGCGTCTCCCGTAACCGAATAGTACGAGTTCTGGGCAATCTCCAGATAAGTCATTTTCTGAGAATATGTAAAAGTTGTTTCGGAAGGAGCAACAAACACTATCTGCATCTTTCCGATTGTCCAGTCAACTGTTATATCTTCGGACGATCCGTCGTCCCATGAGTAGTTGTCTGCATCTGTGAGCGAAACTGTTGCTGTGTAATTGCCCGAGTTCATTGCAGAATTGCCTGATACTGAATAGTAGTTGCTGGATTCAAACTGAAGGGTCTGTTCAGTACCGTTATATGTAAATGATTTATTCTGCGGGATTGTTAAACCGACTATTGCCTTTTCTATTTTCCATGTGATTTGTTTGTTTGCTGTAGTGCTGTCAGCCCACTCGTAATTGTTTGTATCAAGAAGTGAAATGACCGCAGTATATGTACCGGCGTTGGTAGCCCTTGCTCCGGAGACGTCGTAATAATCTGTTCTGTTTATTCCTATATTCTTCTCGTTTCCGTCATAGGTGAAAACATCAGCCTGTGCCGTTGGCACATTTACCTTGGCTTTTGCAATGCTCCAGTCAACAGACAAGTCTTCTGAAGAATTGCTGCTCCAGCAGTAGTTGTCAGGATCAAGAAGAGATACGGTTGCGGTGTAATTGCCTGCAAACGTCTGTGTATTCCCGGATACCGAATAGTAGTTGCTCGACTCAAACTGCAGGGTCTTTTCGGTTCCGTCATATGTGAATGAGGTCGTCTGGGGAGAAGTGAAAGCAACTGTTGCCTTTGTTATTGTCCATTGAATGCTTTTGTCCGCAGTTGTACCGTCTGCCCACTGGTAGCCTTCTGTGTCAATCAAAGACAATGTTGCAGTGTAATTGCCTGCATCGGTGTGTTCGTCGCCTTCGATTTCAATCTCGTCCGGAAGAGATATATCCAGGAAGATTGGAGTTCCCGTGTAAGTGTATGAAGTGCTTACGGGAGTCGGAACCGGAATGGACTGTTTTACGATTGACCAGTAAACGGATATGTCATCTGATGTTCCGTCAGGCCACATATAGTTGTCAGGATCATTCAGAGAAAGAGTGGATTCGTAATCTCCTACAGAAGTCCAGAAATCACCTGTTATTGAGCAGTAATCGCCCGTGTCAATGTCAAGACCTATTTCTTCACCTGTGTATGTATAAGTATCCTGATCAGGCACCGGAACCTGCACTGTCTTTTTATTGACAGTCAGAGTTCCGTCTTCAAAACTCAGAGCATAATTGCTGCTTGTCGGGACAGCGGTTGCATACTGCAGCGAGATTGTATAATTTCCGGCATTGTCACCCTGCTCGTACTCGCAGGCTGTGCCGGGCAGGAACGACAGAACAGAACTGTCATCGTTAAAGCACAATCCATCAAAATGAAGAGTGTATTCCGGTGCAGCGTCACCGTATGTTATTGTTTTATTTTCCGGAGATACCGTCAGGCTCTTCTTGTTGATTGTTACGTTAGCCGTCAAGGAAGTCATTGTGTCTGAATAGACATCGTTGTTTGTGCCTCCAGAAACGTAGCATTCACAATAAAGAGTGTATGAGCCTGCAGGTTTTCCGGTCAGAGAAAACGTTGTGGAATCGACAGGACTAGGGATAGCCTCTTCAGTACCAAAGTACCATCTGTAGTGTGCGGTTCCTTCACCTGATGAAACAAGAGGACAAACCAGGTCAAGGGAGATTGTCAGTTCATCACCGTAGGTAAGTAAATATTCTTCCTCAAGATTTCCGTCCAGTTCCGCTTCAATGTACCATTCAGCCCTGACCAGGTCTGACGATTCGACAACATAATTGTTGGTGTCTGTATACTCAACTTCGTTATATTCACTTCTCCAGAACATGAATGTATAGTTGTCCACTTCGGGCAAAGGCAGTTCTATCGTGTCGCCATAGTAGTGATATCCGGACTCGGGCGTGGCATCCGATTGCACAGCGGATTCAAACTTGACATAGAATTTGACATTTTCATACCCGTTATCTGAAGAATAACTTCCCGTCAATCCGACACATACTTCGCCATCGCCGTAATCCATGTTCATGGAAGGCTCAATATATCCGTCGCACTGGATAAAATCTCCCGATGCAGACAAAAAGTGAATTGATCCCATGGAAGGTGCCTCGGAAATAAATGCGAGACCGCCGTATTCGCTTATTGTAATCAAAGGAGTATCAGAACAGGACACATACACATACACGTCTTCATAACTGCTGGTAATAACAACACGTCTGTCTTCTATTGAAACCGGAGCACAGAAGTCAACAGCAAAATCTGAAGTAGATCCTCCGGCAATAATGTTTATGTTTACGTCTTCTTCATCGGAATCAATCGCATAGTTGAGCGAGCCGTATATATCGTCGCCAACCATGATCTTTGATGTATCAGTAGTTTCTACGGCAATTGTGGAATCCTGCGCACACAATATGCCCTGTCTCTTTAATTCTGTTTTTACAAGTGAAACATATCCGCTGCCTGAGAAGACCGGTGTTTCAGACATGTTTCCGTCGATGGCAATGAACGGTTTGAATTCGTTCGAAATTGATCCGTTGAAATATAATGTTATCTGAGACAGCTGACCGGAAGTCGGCTCGTTAACTTCATTGAGGTTGAAAAGAACTCCGTTGAACCCCGATGCGCGTCTGAATACGAGTTTGACAGATGGATTGAGCGAGCTGAATCTGACTGAATTGTAGAAATCGTATGTTTTTGAAATTTCCACAACAACATCTTCTTCACTCTGTTCAGATGAGCCTATGCTCACTTCAACATAGGAATACGACCCATTGAACGGTAGTGCATTCAATGCGTCAACTGCAGCATCAAAACTTGCATAGGAATTTCCGTCGACATAGAAAATGTCGGCGGTGCGTCCACTGTCTCCGTTATCTCCCGCTGCCAGAATATGAAAAGCCAACGGGGTCACTATTGCAATTGCGAATGCAATCAATATCAATCCTCTTATCCACTTACTACCTTTGCGCATCTGTTTTCCCTCTATGTAATCTCAATCTGATATCTAATCCGAACTTGTGCCCTTTATAACGATACAACTTTTTATAGATATAATCAATACGAAAGCGCGTGCGCGCACGGAATATAGTCAGACAAAAGTGCAGTAATTGTCTGTGAATATGCAAGACCATAAACGCGGGATAAGTGCATATCTTTTCCTCTTGCCTTGAATTCTGAACCACTTGAGCCAATTCTGTTTACATCGTAAATCAGCAAAAGTAAAATAACCGGTCGAAAGGAGGAATGTGATTTTACAAATACTTGCCTTGAACAAATTGAATGCCCTTTTCAGGCCAATAATCATTGAAGTTTGACACGCGCTGTGGTAGAATTGTAAATTGAGAAATAATGGCATAAAGGAATTCGAAAATGAACATAATTGTCGCAGGATGCGGTAAAGTAGGAACAGCAATAGCATCAAATCTCGTTGCAGAGGGTCACGATCTGACAGTCATAGACAACAACAGAAAAGTCCTGGCCGACGTAACGGACGTGTATGATGTAATAGGAGTGTACGGAAACAGCGTAGACAGTGCAATACTGAGCGAAGCAGGGGTTGACAAAGCCGACCTCTTCGTTTCAACGACACAGTCGGACGAGCTTAACATGCTCTCTTGTTTTCTTGCAAAAAAACTGGGTGCGAAGCATACAATTGCAAGAATCAGAAACATTGAGTACAATCAGAGCTCCCTCGAATTTGTCAGACAGCAGCTGGACCTTTCAAGTTCAATCAATCCGGAATACCTTGCGGCCCACGAAATATCCAATATCATAAAATTCCCCGCTGCTGCGAAAATAGAGTCATTTTCCAGAAGAGCTTTCGAAATTGTAGAAATAACAATAAGACAGGGATCCGTTCTTCACGGGCTCACCCTGAAGGAAATGAGATCAAAACTCAAAACAAAATGCCTCATATGCAGTGTTCAGAGAAATGATACCGTAACAATTCCTGACGGTAATTTCGTCCTCAACTCCGGAGATAAAATCGGTATAACCGCAACTCCGGCACACATTCAGGAATTCCTGACCGAGATAGGCTACATCCAGAAAAGAATTAAATCGGTCATGATTCTCGGAGGAAGCAAGACTGCCATATATCTTGCTAAAATGCTCGAGGCAAGCGGCGTTTCGGTAAAAGTTATCGAACAGAATCTTGAAGTCTGCCATCAGCTCAGCGAAGAACTGCCCAAATCCGTAATAATCCACGGAGACGGAGCGCATCAGGAACTGCTTGACGAAGAAGGAATCGCCTCAACAGACGCATTCATTTCACTGACCGGAATGGATGAAGAAAATATTCTCATCTCCTATTATGCAGTGTCAAGAGGAGTTCCGAAAATCATCACAAAGGTCAGCAAAGACGAACTCTTTGTCATGGCTGAAAGACTCGGCCTTGACTCAGTCATTACACCAAAGAAAATTGTCGCAGATCTGATAGTCAGATATGCAAGAGCAATAGATAATTCAAAAGGAAGCAATGTCGAAACACTTTACAAACTCATGGATGACAAGTGCGAGGCAATTGAATTCAAAGTCAAGAGCGGTTCAAAGACGATAGGTGTTCCACTTAAGAACATGAAACTTAAACCGATGATTCTGATTGCAGGAATATTGAGAGGCAACCAGCCAATCACCCCTTCAGGCGATGACCAGATCGCACTGGGAGACAGGGTTATAGTCTTTTCAACCGACCAGCATCTGAACGACCTTGATGACATTCTCAGGTAATATCCAATGAACAGAAAAATGATTTTCAGGACGGTAGGAGAAATCACTCTTCTCGAGTCGGCTCTTCTGCTTATTCCGATGATTGTCTCGCTCATATACGGGGAATCATGCTGGCTGTCCTTTCTCATCTCATCGGCAATAGCACTGGTAATAGGCCTTCCGCTTACAATTGCATTCAGCAAAGTCAATTCTGCAATATATGCAAAGGAAGGATTCATCACGGTTTCTTTCGCATGGATTCTTCTCTCACTTATCGGAGCACTTCCCTTTACCATAAGCGGAGAAATCCCGAACTACATCAACGCTTTGTTTGAAACCGTAAGCGGATTTACAACTACGGGAGCAACTATACTCAACGACATCGAAATAATGAGCAAGGGTCTTCTTTTCTGGAGAAGCTTCACTCACTGGATCGGCGGTATGGGAGTACTTGTTCTCATTATGGCCATCATACCCTCAAACTCCGGTCATGCAATTCACATAATGAGAGCTGAGATGCCCGGACCTTCAGTAGGCAAAATAGTTCCGAAAATTAGGGAAACAGCAAAAATACTGTACCTGATTTACATCGGTATGACGGTTCTTGAAGTAGTAATGCTTCTGTGCGGAGGAATGAATCTGTTCGAAAGCCTTGTACACACATTCGGAACAGCAGGCACCGGAGGATTCGGAGTAAAAGCTGACAGCATCGCAGGTTATTCGCCTTATATTCAATGGGTTATAGGCGTATTCATGGTGATGTTCGGCATCAACTTCAACATCTTCTTCATGATACTGATCGGAAAAATAGGATCCGCATTCAAGAGCACGGAACTCTTGTGCTATATCGGAATCATCATTGCTTCCACCGCAGCAATAGTCATCAACATATGGGGAACGTACGACACATTCGGAGAGACGCTCCGGACATCGTTCTTCCAGGTCGGCTCAATTATTACGACCACAGGTTACACTACGGCCGATTTCAACACCTGGCCTGTGCTTTCCAAAGTCATATTGTTCGTTCTGATGTTTGTCGGTGCATGTGCCGGTTCAACCGGAGGCGGACTTAAAGTATCCAGAATCATTCTGCTTACAAAAATTGTCAAAAATGATATAACAAGAGCGCTTCATCCACGCTCTGTAAATACGGTGAAATTTGAAGGAAGAACTGTTGAAAAAGAGACCGTCAACTACGTGACTGCGTACTTCATACTCTACATTTTCATCTATGTGATAATGGTCATACTGCTCTGCATATTTGACGGATGGGCAGACATAACCTCGGTTCTTTCAGGTGTATCAGCGTGCTACAACAACATTGGTCCGGGACTCGGAGCATTCGGTCCCGCAAGCAATTATGAGGCTTTGAGCTGGATGTCGAAGATTGTTCTGATCTTCGCAATGCTGCTCGGAAGACTCGAGATATATCCATTCATCGTAATGCTCAGACCATCGACATGGTCTTCTGTCAGAGAATCATAGTTTAGGAGGGAATCATGTATTCAATTGGAATCGATTTGGGCGGTACAAAAATCGCCGCAGGGTTGGTCGACAAAGATTACAAAATTGTAAAAAAGAAATCCTGTCCGACCCTTGCAAAAAGAAACGTTGAAGAGATAATTAAGGACATGTGCGATCTCTGCGTCAGTCTTTGCTCCGAAGAAGGACTGAACATCAAAGATATCGACAGCATTGGTATAGCTGCTCCGGGAACCATTAATGAGAAAACCGGCTACATCGAATATACCAACAACATCGACATCAAGAATTTCGATCTCGTTGGCTGCTTTTCAAAATACACGGGATATGACCCCGATAGAATAAAGATAGGAAACGATGCCAACCTCGCCGCTTTCGGCGAAGCTGTTGCAGGTGCCGCAAAAGGTGCCCGGAACTCTGTCATGATTACTCTCGGCACAGGCGTCGGATCGGGAATCGTTATTGACGGAAAGCTGTTGACCGGATGCTGGTCGGGCGGAGCCGAACTTGGTCACATGGTTATTATTGAAGACGGAAATCAGTGCACATGCGGAAGAAAAGGATGTTTTGAAACATACTGCTCAGTCACAGCCCTGATCAAGGCAACCAGGGAGAAATGCATTGAACACCCCGAGTCCAAACTTAATGAGATAACAGGCAACAACCTTGACAACGTGGGAGGCAAAACCGCTTTCCAGGCAATGTATGCAGGTGATATTCCCGCAAAGGAAGTTATCGAAGAGTATATGCGCCATCTCGCAACAGGAGTTGCCAACATCATAAACATTTTCCAGCCCGAGATCCTGTGCATAGGAGGCGGACTGTCCAATGAGGGACCGATTATTGCGGATATGATCCTCCCCATTGTTTCTTCAGAAGTTTATTCGGGAGACAATATCCTGAAAACAAAGATAGTCATGGCTCAGCTGGCAAACAACGCCGGAATTATAGGCGCTGCCGCTTATTCCAGAAAACAGGAACTTGAATAAAACGGATAAACCGGCTCCTTCTGTCCGATTAATTCTTTCCTTAAACAAGCTTTTTCCGAAGGTGTCTCATCCTTTCAACCTAGATCCGGAAAACAAATACAGTTACTCTGAATGGGAGTTCAACCGAGGGGATCAGACAATAGGAAAATATGCTCCGAAGTACACATCTGACGACATTCTGCTCAACAAGGATGTTCTCGACTGCGGATGCGGCGGCGGAGGAAAGAGTGCTTACTACGCAAAACATGGCGCAAGGAGCGTCACCGGCATTGACATCAATGCAAAAGATGTAGAATCCGCAACTGAATTTGCTGCACTAAAGTCCGTGTCCGACAAAACAAATTTTATCGTGGGAAATGCATGCGATATGCCTTTCCCGGAATCCAGTTTTGACACTGTCATAATGAACGACTTCTTTGAGCACGTCAACAATCCGTTGCTTGCGCTCAGGGAATCGATGCGTGTCCTGAGAGCCGGAGGAAGATTGTTCATCAACTTCCCCCCCTACCACCATCCGTGGGGCGCACATCTCTCAGATGCCATAAACATACCATGGGTTCACCTGTTCTTTTCAGAAAAACACCTGATTTCGGCTTATTCTGTCCTTGTGAGAGAATATTCCGACTCCGATTACAGGATTAATCTGAGAACCGGAGGCTCGTCCGACAGACTGGATTACATCAATCATATGTCAATCAAGAAGGCCAGAGGAATTGTTAAAGATTCCGGATTTGAGCCTGAATATTACAAAAAACTGCCACTTAAAAAGGCTCTCGCTCCCCTGAGCATCTTTGAGTCATTCACAGGTACAGTGGTATATGTGTTCAATAAGAGGGAAAAATGAAAAAAATACTGTCACCGAAAGGAATCACCTGCATTGCTGCAGTCTTCATTGTGATTTTGGGTCTTGTCATAGGTTCCTTTTCGGATTTAAATATTTCAAAGGCACTTGCAATACGGGAGGTTGACGGAAAACTAGTACTGGCAAATCATCCCGTCTCATCAATAATTCTCAACGACCTGAGCTATTTCGGCGAAACCGTTCTCTTTGGTTTTGCAAGTGCAGTCATTGTTCTTAATCTTGTAAGAAAAAAGAGCAAGATGACTGTTCTTGACAAAATACTGAGCATTTGCTTTTTCATAGGAATAGTAGGACTTATGGCATTTTTCGCCTACAAGTCAATGAAAATCATATCCGTAACTTCATTCGGTTTCTGGCACTACCTGATGATTGTTCTCATAACATTCGTCATGACGTTCCTTATCTGGTATGTAGCAGTCAACCTGAAGCCGGCAATTATAAAGAAGAGTTTTATTCCGTCCATTTTCACAGTTATTACAGTTGCGGCATCAAACATTTTTGTCGAAGCAGCAAAATTCATTTGGGGCAGAATAAGACCGAGAGATCTTGTGGAACTCGGAAGTCTGGACAATTACGTAAACTGGTATCAGGTCAGCGGACACACCGGATATGACAGCTTCCCGTCTTCTCACGCACTGCAGGCAATGCTCCTTCTCCTCATAATAATCTGGATGGCAGAACTCGGTGCAAGCAGAAAGGCAAAAAAGATTACCACTATAGGTATTCTCTGCTGGACTGCGCTGATCATGTTCTCAAGAGTTCTCGCAGGTGCGCACTTTGTTTCTGACGTTACAGCGGGATTTGCCGTCGGGTTTGCTTTCATCTATATCGCATTCGTCATGTACGAGAGAAAAATGGGCAAACATCTGTATGACGACAACCGGTTGGAATGAGTTTCCGTCTACTTAAAAAATATTTTTCTTGACAAGATACTCGCGGAATGTGTATAATACGCGATGTAATTGTGGCTTTATGCCCTTAAGGCGGGCAATGGTCACCACCAATTTGAGCGCAAGGAGGTGCGAATTTTATGACAACTACTTATAATCCCAAGAAAATTCAGAGGGAAAAAGTACATGGTTTCAGAAAGAGAATGAAAACAGCTAACGGACGTAAAGTACTTAAGAGAAGACGCGCTAAAGGCAGAGCCCGTTTATCGTACTGATTCAGTTCCGGGCACAAAAATGATTCCGAAAGCCTGTGGTATTCTGAATCCCATAGGCTTTGTTTTTTTACGCGCGCGAGTTTATAAAAAGAATTGAGGAATCACGTGAGAATTCATCCTATTTCGGAAAATCACCTTTACAAAAAGGCATACGACCATGGCAAAAAGTATGTTTGCCAACATATCGTGGTATATGTATTGACGGATTACCACGCTTCGCGTTTACAGCGCGAAAACCCGCTCAAGCAGAAAATAAACCGTATCGGGTTAGCGGTTTCAAAGAAAACAGGTGGAGCGGTTATCAGATCGAGAATCAGAAGGATTCTCAGAGCAGCGTACACACGACTCGAAAAAGAATGTAATGTCAGAAAAGGATATCTTGTTGTTATCGTCGCAAGATCATCCGCTGCTTCGGTCAAAAGCACTGACATATACGAAAACCTCTATGAAGCAATGAGCAACATCAATATGATAGAAACAGGTGAAAAGAATGCTCAGTAAAATTGCAATAGCCCTGATAAAATTTTACAGGAAGTTTATATCTCCCCTGAAAAAACCATGCTGCAGATTCTATCCGACATGTTCTGAATATGCACTGCAGGCATTCAAAGAATGGGGTTTTTTCCGTGGATTCGGCCTTTCCTTCTGGAGAATACTTCGCTGTAATCCTTTCTGTCGTGCAGGATACGATCCTATACCCGTAAAAAAATACGCAAAAAGAGAAAGAGGTGCGACAGCACCTAATGGAGAAACTGACAAATGAAGATAATGGGTATTATCCTAAACTTTTTCAACAGCTTTACAGGCAACTATCTGCTTGCCCTGCTGTTGATTGCCCTTGCCGTAAAAATCATTCTTATTCCGCTCGGAATCAAGCAGCAGAAAAGCATGCAGAAACAGGCAAGTCTCAAACCAAAGGAAATAGCAATAAGAAACAAATACAAAGGCAGGACCGACCAACCTACCATGCAGAAGATGAACCAGGAACTCCAGCAGCTTTACACAAGCGAAGGATACAGTCCTTTGTCAGGCTGCCTTCCGATGGTCATCCAGCTTCCGATTTTGTTTATACTGTATAACACAATCATCAACCCTCTTCAGCACATGATTGGTTATTCAAAAGAAACAATCACAGGAATCACAACCTATCTGAAGGAAATCGGCACTGCAATCCAGGGAAGAGGCGATATAGAACTCATCGCAGGTATCGAAAAGAATTTTGAAGGCGTCATCAATTATCTGACCGCAAACAATATTTCTACCGAACATGTTTCACTTGAAACACTTCCGAACTTTGACATGTTCGGAATAGACAACTTCCTGGCAGATGTCCCGACATTCACATCATGGCTTATCTTAGTCCCGATTTTAAACCTTCTGGTTGCATTCGGTTCCCAGATAATAACAAAGAAGTTCACTTACCAGCCAATGCAGCAGCAACAGCAGGGCATGGGCATGAAGATAATGATGTACGTTCTTCCGTTCATCACATTCTTCGTAGCTTTGAGAGTACCTGCAGCAATCGGTATTTACTGGTTATTCACAAGCCTTCTCGGAACACTCCAGACATTGATCTTGTACAAAGCAATGCCTTTGCCGAAATGCACTGAAGAAGACATCAAAGCCGCTGAAAAAGAGCTTAAACAATCCAACAAGAGCTACTACTCATCCGGAAATGCACGCGGCGTTTACAACGAAAAATCCGCATATCTCGAAGATGACGATGATGAGGATATGCCAATGCCCGGTGATGAAGATGACGACGGCGACGACGATATGCCGTCTGCAAACTACACCGCACCATCAAAACCAAAAACCACAAACAGTAAGAAACACAAGTAATCTGGAAGGCATTCGGGAGAAGGCCGTCCCGATGATGCCTCATTAATCGAGGAAAATATGAAAAAAGAAACAACAATCCAAGCCAAGACAAAGGAAGAGGCACTCAAATTAGCCTCAGTTGAGTTGTCTGAAAGCGTTGAGAACCTTGAAGCAGAAATGATTGAAGAAGGCAAAAAAGGTTTTCTCGGAATGGGCGCAACACCGTCCACATTCAAAATAACATACATTTTCAAACCGGTTGAAGCTGCTAAAACTTTTGCAACTTCACTCGTTGAAAACCTTGGCCTCAATGCAACCGTAATAGTTCATGACGACGGCGAAGGAGAAGCTCTGATGACAATTTCAGGTGATGACGCAAGCAAGCTCATCGGCCATCACGGAGACACTCTTAACGCATTTCAGTATCTCGTAAATCTTGCAGCAAACAAAAAAGAAGACGATGCAAGAAAGTACACTCATGTCTCTGTAGATATTGAGAATTACAGAGAAAAAAGAGAATCCACATTAAAAGATCTTGCCGAAAAAATGGCTGAGAAAGTCAAAAAGACAGGCAGAAACGTAACTCTTGAACCAATGGACGCATACTCACGCAGAGTAATTCATGCGACAATTCAGTCAATTGAAGGAGTATCCACAAATTCAGTCGGTTCAGAAGGAAACAGAAGAGTTGTAATTTATCTGGAAGGTTCAGAAAAACCGACCGAGGAATCAGTTGCCAAGAGCGAAAAGAACAAATCAGGCAAAAAGGGTTCCAGAGGCGGAAGCAGAAATTTCAACAAGAGAGATTCAAAGTCAAACAAGAAATCAGATAGTGACTACATACCGAAACGTGATCCTTCAAAACCACGTCCGCAGCCGAGAAAGATAGAAAAGGCCAAGGACCTGGATTCATATTTCGAAAAACTCAAAGAGTTTTCATCAAGTCTGAATTCCACCGACTCTTCAAAACAATAACAAAAACACATGAGGAGTGGTTGCGACCACTCCTTTTTGGGAGTAAAAAATGTATTCAATGTTCACATCTACGATTGCTGCCATATCTACTCCTCACGGAAAAGGCGGAATAGCTGTAATAAGGGTATCCGGTGACGAAGCAATTCAGATTTGCGAAAAATTCGTTTATCCGGTAAGCAAAAAAGATTTGTCTTCCCTGCCTTCAAACTGTGCGGTCCCTGTAAACATAATGTACGAAAACGGCATTCTGCTTGACACAGGGATAGTTTCGGTATTCCGTTCTCCAAAGTCTTTCACAGGTGAAGATACGGTTGAAATCAGCTGTCATGGCGGAATTGTGGTAACACAGGAAGTTCTGTCACGTGCATTGGCCTGCGGCGCCGTTATGGCCGGCCCCGGCGAATTCACCAGACGGGCATTCTCATCAGGGAAAATATCTCTGTCACAGGCAGAGGCGATTGGAAACATAATAGATGCAAAAAGTGCAGGCTCCATTATTCTGTCAAACAGAAATGCTCAGGGACAGCTGTCAAAGTACACAGACAAGATATATAACGAAGCAAAAAACGTTTTGTCCGAGGTGTATGCCGAAACAGATTTTCCAGACGAAGGACTGAGTTCGATGTCAAAAGAGGAAATGAGAGAGAGAGTCGAAATAATTGTTCATGAACTCGAGTCGCTCATTTCAACATATGAGACGGGCAAAGCAGTAGTCGAGGGCATTCCCACTGTCATTTGCGGAAAGCCCAATACCGGAAAATCCACGCTTCTGAACCTTCTCTGCAGAGAAGACAGAGCCATAGTAACAGATATTGCAGGAACAACAAGGGACGTAATTACAGAATCTGTTGTCTGCGGAAATGTCACATTGAACATTTCAGATACCGCAGGAATAAGAGAGACTGCAGACGAAGTTGAATCAGAAGGTGTCAGAAGATCTCTGAAACAGATGGAAAAATCCGATCTGCTAATATGCGTATTCGAATCAGTATCTTATGATGAAAATGATGAGATTATCCTGAGAAAGGCAAAAGAGATGCAGAATCAGGGAGCAACTGTGCTTATTGTCATCAACAAAATTGATCTCAATGACAATCCTGACGAAACGCATTTTAAAGATTTTTCAAATATTATAAAAATTTCCACCAAAAATGACTCATATTATGGTACAATAAGCGAGGCAATCAATAAATTGTATATGTGTGAACAGCTTTCAGACATATCTTCACCCGTATTGACCAATGCGAGACAGAAAGCAAATGCAGAAAAAGCACTTAACAGTGCAAAAGGTGCATTGACAGCCCTGAAGGAATCAAGCATTGACGTTGCGGGCACTGAACTTGAAGGTGTCATGACTTCTCTGGGCGAGCTTGACGGAAGACAAGTTGGAATCGAGATAGTCGACGATATCTTCTCAAGATTCTGCGTTGGTAAATAATTAATAAAGAAAGGCATATAAAAAAATGATGAAACTAGTACTTGTCAGACACGGCGAAAGCGAGTGGAACAAACTTAACCTTTTCACAGGCTGGACAGACGTTGATCTTAGCGAAAAGGGACACGAAGAAGCTAAACAGGCAGGAAGAACTCTTAAAGAGGCTGGATATGACTTTGATGTTTGTTATACATCTTACCTCAAGAGAGCAATTCACACGCTCAATCATGTTCTTGATGAAATGGACAGAAACTGGCTTCCTGTTGTCAAAACATGGAAATTGAATGAACGCCACTATGGTGCTCTACAGGGCCTGAACAAATCTGAAACCGCTGAAAAATATGGCGAAGATCAGGTTAAAATTTGGCGTAGAAGCTATGACGTAAAGCCGCCGGCACTTGATGACAATGATGAAAGATCCGCAAAAAAACAGGCAATGTTCAGAAATGTTGATCCTTCTCTCCTCCCACAGAACGAGAGTCTTGAAACAACAGTTGAAAGAGTTGTTCCCTTCTTTGAAGAAACAATCAAGGCCGACATGAAAGCAGGAAAGAGAGTAATTATAGCAGCTCACGGAAATTCTCTCAGAGCTCTTGTTAAATATTTTGACAATCTGTCAAATGACGAGATTATTGGCGTAAACATTCCTACAGGCGTTCCGCTTGTTTACGAGTTTGACGACAATTTCAAAGTAGTAAAGAGCTATTATCTCGGTGACCAGGAAGCACTCAAGGCTAAAATGGATGCTGTTGCTAACCAGGGAAAAAAGAAATAAGATAACAAATAATCAATTAACCTGCCCAGTATTTTCGGGCAGGTTTTTTGAATTCTGATGAATATTAAGACTTTAGAATCTTTCCTATTATGGCAACCTGCAATCCTGCAGGAAGACAGTTCAACAGTCTCAGCAATGGATTTCTGTTAATGTTGTATACATATCTGGCCTTTTTTGCATTTACTGCGCGGATTGCTATGTCCGCTATTTTCTGAGGTGCTACGCTTTTTGCCTCAACACTGTTCACTATTTTTCTGAATTTATCCGCATTATACGTGTAAATCTGCGTTTCCCCGCAAAACCTGTCCAGTTCCTTTACAGATACAGAAAGAAGACCGGTTTTGACAGCTCCGGGTCTGATCACCGAAACGCTGATGCCCAGTAATTGCAGTTCCATCCTCAAAGAAAAAGCATATTTTTCCAGAGCTGTCTTTGTGATTCCGTATATGCCGGTGAACGGCAGTGGTGACAATGGTGCGAGCTCGCTTGTCGTCAGTACTATTCTGCTGCCCTCTTTGAGCAAGGGCAAAAATACCTTGTTGATCCTGTATGCGCCGAAAAGGTTGATGTCAAATGCTCCTGTAAACCGCTCTTCCGACATTTCAACCAGGGAGTCCAGTCTGTAAACACCGGCAAAATGAATAATTGCGTATATATTGTCTACATTGCTTTTTATGCATTCAAAAGCTGCCTCAACGCTTTCCATATCCGTGACGTCCACTTCAATAGGTATAATGTTTTCTTCTGCCTCCCTGACCGTTTTGTCGAGAGCAAAAACCTTGTCATCTCGTTCAGCCAAAGATTTTGCCACGGCATACCCCATTCCGCCATAAGCTCCGGTGATCACAATGTTTCTCATAATAACTGTCCTTTGCAGATGTGTTGTTGTTATAGATTTTGATATTTTTTTTGCATTTTGTCAACATTTGAAAAATAGTTGCGAAAAAAAGCAAAAAACACAAAAATTATTGTTGACAGCTAAGTGTTTTTGTGATAACATAGTCCAGCAATCCTAAGACAGCAGGTTTTTGTAAAAGCAGTCTGTGAAAAAGATTTTTTTATTGCCCGTTTCCGGGCAAAAGCTTGGCTTACATTTTTACGAAGGGTGGTGAACTTAATGCCAAGTGCAAGCGTACTAGAATCAAAAAAACAGATCGTTGCTGATTTTTCTGAAAGAGTTAAGAATTCAGTTGCAGGCGTAGTTGTTTCTTACCAGGGAATTACCGTTGCAGATGATACAGCTTTGAGAAAAGAACTTCGTGAAGCAGGCGTTGAATATTCTGTAATCAAGAATACTCTTGCTAAAAGAGCTTTCGAAGAAAACGGTTATGAAAAACTGTTTGATGATCTGAATGGTATGACAGCATTCGCAACAAGTGCAAATGACCAGGTTGTCGCCGCTAAGATACTTAAGAAATACGCTGACAAAGTTGAAACTTTTGAATTAAAGAGCGGATACGTTGACGGTGAAGTTCTTGACAAGGCCGGTATAGAAGCTCTCGCTAATATTCCTGCTAAAGAAGTTCTTATTGGCAAAATACTCGGAAGTCTTCAGTCTTCCCTTTATGGTCTCGCTTTCGTTCTCCAGGCAATCGTCGACAAGAGTGGCGAAGCCGGAACAGAGGAAGCTCCTGCAGAGGAACCAGCTGCAGAAGAAACAAAAGAAGAAGCTCCTGCTTCAACTGAAGAACCAACAGCATAAATTAATACTATCACAAATCTAAATGGAGGATATTTAAAATGGCATCTGAAAAAATTACTGCTATTATCGATGAGATAAAATCTCTTACAATTCTTGAGGTTGCTGACCTCGTTAAGGCTCTTGAAGAAGAATTCGGCGTTTCTGCTGCTCCTGTAGCTGTTGCTGCTGCCCCTGGCGCTGGCGCTGCTGCTGTTGAAGAAAAGACAGAATTCGACGTAGTTCTCAAGAACTTTGGAGCTAAGAAGCTCGACGTTATCAAGGCTGTTCGTGAAATCACAGGTCTTGGACTTAAGGAAGCTAAGGATCTCGTTGAAGGCGCTCCTAAGGCTGTTAAGGAAGGCGTTGCTAAAGAAGAAGCTGACAAGATTGCTGCTCAGCTCACAGAACTCGGCGCTGAAGTTGAACTTAAGTAATTATTCATTACAAAACGGAACGGCCGCAATAGCGGTCGTTCCAAATCACTATTAATACAACTGGGTGTGGCGCAGTTGGTAGCGCGCTACCTTGGGGTGGTAGAGGCCGCTGGTTCAAGTCCAGTCACTCAGACCATAAGAAGCCTGATGAACGCTATGTTTTCAGGCTTTTTATTTTTTGCCTTTTAAAGCGGAAAAATTATTCGCCACTTGTTATCATTATACTACATATCTAACAAATACGGGGCAGTTCACTATCGGCGGGGAAATGTGTCAAACATTTACAAAACCAACAACTAAATCAATGTCAACAAACAATTTGTATTCATTAATTCCCTCATAATTTTCACTTGTATTGTAAGGGAAAGAAATAGCACCAACAAAATGAGAAACACCATCTTTAAATGATGATTTATCACAAAACACTATTCCACAACTATATCCACTTCCATCACATTTCAATTCGTAATCTTTTCCCTCGACCAGTCTTCCAGGAGCAACACGAATATCCCATCTATATGTTTCATTTATATCAATTGTCCAATAATCCATCATTTCAGTATGGGAATATCCATTACTACTCAATTGTAGCTTATCACCTTCATCATTTTTTACATCTATAATAATTTCATGATTGTGTGAAGGAGTTATACCATGACACCCATTACGCAAATTTTGATAATATTTTTGGTTTGAATCATTTGTTATTGAAATCGATATTTGTGTATATTTGTTATAAGGGATAAAAAAGTCCAAATTCATACTTTCGCTTGAATATCCTTCAATGACAACCACCATGCTCAAGTTTTCATCTTTTATTAATAATTCTTTTTTAACACTTTTTGCATCTGCAACTGTCAGAGGAAAAATGTCATTAACGACGATTTCTGTTTCCTCAATAGGCAAGGAAATAATATTTGTTTGTGTGGAAGTTGATGATGTATTTGATACTTCCACATTACAACTAGATAAGATAATCAAGCAAAAAAATAATCCAAATATTATTATGCGTTTCATTTTTCACCTCAAACAAAAAACATCCACCCCAAACCAAAATGAGTAGAAGACCCATTTGAGTTTGTTTGAACAACTCTAACTTCATATGAACCAGAAATGTTTAAAGGAACTTCAACTATTTCGACATTATTAAAAGTAGTTGCAGATATATAACTTGGAGAAGTATTACCAGGAATATATACATATAAATCAATATTTGACAATGTTGATGAACTACTAGATTCATCCGTGTGATCTCCACTAGTTATAATTACTGAATTGTCATAAGATAAAGATATACGCAATTTTTTCCCGACATTAGAATTTGTTACATTAATATAATAACTTTTTGAAACTTCATTCGCACCAATAAATGAATCTTCCCATTGCAAATCATTAGCGGCATTAATGCAAAAGGAGGCATTTAATAAACCTGCACCAGCCTGCATATAATTGGTTCCATACTCAGAACGTGCAAAAGAAAAATAATGATGAGTAGTATTAATGTCAACACAAGAAGTTATTAACGACTTTACTGCACACGTGCAAAATGCCAACAACGGACTAGCGCTAATCATTTGTCCTATTACACCTGTAACTCTAGGCGCA
>CADAXH010000013.1 GCA_902791785.1 uncultured Ruminococcus sp.
GACAAGGATCATGACGGACTCAAGGACGTAAAAGACAGAATCGTTGAATATATCGCGGCTCTGAAACTCAATCCCGATCTCAAGAACCAGATTATATGCCTGGTGGGACCTCCCGGAACAGGCAAAACATCTGTCGCGTCTTCCATAGCAAGGGCTCTCAACAGGAAATTCGTAAGGATTTCTCTCGGAGGCATCAGAGACGAGGCAGACATACGCGGACACAGAAAAACATATATAGGCTCGATGCCGGGAAGAATCATCAACGCAGTAATCAATGCCGGTACCCAGAATCCGGTCATCCTGATGGACGAAGTAGACAAACTTACAAGGGATGCCCACGGAGATCCTGCGTCTGCACTGCTTGAAGTGCTCGACACTGAGCAGAACAAGTCTTTCAGAGACCACTATATAGAAGTGCCCGTTGACCTTTCAGACTGTCTTTTCATAACAACAGCAAACACTCTCGATACAATTCCCGAGCCGCTTCTCGACAGGATGGAAGTCATAAGCATGAAGATCTATACAAGATCAGAAAAGCTTGGAATTGCAAAGAACCACCTCATTCCGAAGCAGAGCAAGATTCACGGACTGACATCCAAAACATTCAGGATGACAGACGATGCTATCCTGGAACTCATTGACACCTACATAAAAGAAGCCGGCGTGAGAAATCTCGAGAGATATATTGCCAAGTGCTGCAGAAGAGCAGCAAAGAAGATTTCCTGCAATGAGACTTCAATGGTCAAGATCACCAAAGATAACCTCGTTGAATATGCAGATGAAAGCAAGCTGATCAAAGACAGGATACTCGATGCCGACGAAATCGGAACAATATGCGGAATGGCATATACCGAACTCGGCGGAGAAATCATGCATATCGAAGTTCTCTCATATGACGGAACCGGAAGAATAGAGCTGACAGGCTCGCTGGGCGAAGTGATGAAAGAATCTTCTCACAATGCATTGAGTTACGTCAAATCCAAGGCTGACGAACTCGGAATTGACCATGAACTGTTCAAAAACAAGGACATTCACATCAACTTCCCCGAGGGTGCTGTTCCGAAGGATGGTCCTTCAGCAGGCGTAGCCACTGCAATAGCGATAACAAGTGAACTTACAAACATTCCCGTCAGAAGAGATGTTGCCGTTACCGGGGAAATAACACTGCGCGGAAGAGTGCTTCCGATTGGCGGACTCAGAGAAAAAACGATGGCTGCATACCTGGCGGGTGTAAAAACAATTATAATTCCTTCAGACAACATCATTGACGAGAAGGACATTATGGACGAAGTCAAAGAGCATGTTGAAATCAAATATGTTTCAAAGGTTGAAGAAGCTCTGGCCATTGCTCTGACGGAAAACCCGTTTGGAAGACATAAAAATGACGAAACAGGTCTGAACCAGCTCACTGCACACCAGGAGAGCAGCAGTGTTTCAAAATTTGTAAACTAGGTGATAGCATGAGAATCAACAGACAAAACTCAAAATTTGTGACTTCTGCTGCCAATCCGGCCTCGTTCATAAATGACGGTAAACCTCAGATTGTTTTGTCTGGAAGATCTAACGTCGGAAAGAGTTCCCTGATAAACACGGTTTTATCAAACGGAAAACTGGCAAGAACGAGTTCTGAACCTGGAAAAACGATAATGGTCAACTACTATTCCGTCGACAATAAATTCTATATTGTCGATCTTCCCGGATACGGGTATGCGAAGAGAAGCGATGCCCATAAAAAGCAGTTCGGTTCTCTTACCGATTCCTACCTGAACAAATATGGTTCACCTACGTTCATTCTTCAGTTGATTGATTTAAAGGTTGGACCGACCGGAGACGACTGTATGATGCTTGACTGGCTCAGTGCATCCGGTATTCCTTATGCAGTAGTAGCCACAAAAGCAGACAAACTGAACAAAACAGACCGAGAAAAGAATCTCAAGGCACTTGCGACGCATCCGCTTCTGTGTGATGAGGAGGGTGTGTGCAATGTGGATATTATTCCTTTCTCCTCTCTCAAGGGAGAAGGAAAAGAAGAAGTGTTTTCATTGATATTATCACACGTAACGGAGAGTAAAAATGCTGATTAGATACATTAGTTTAATGCTGAACGGCGAGGCTACATTTGCAGATTTGCTGATGGCACTGCTGCTTATAGTCCCGATAGTTCTTATTTCATTGACGGTTCACGAATACATGCACGGATTTGTGTCATACAAATTCGGTGACCCCACTGCAATGAATTACGGAAGACTCACACTGAATCCCATTAAGCACATAGACCCTTTCGGAGCCGTATGCATGCTGCTTTTCGGATTCGGATGGGCAAGACCTGTGCCGATTAATTCTGACTATTACAAGAACACCAGACTCGGAATTTCCATGGTGTCGCTGGCGGGACCGCTGTCTAATTTCCTGATGGCATTTGTTGCAACTCCTATTATGCTCCTTATAGGGCATATCAGCATTGAAACTGAATTCGGAAATGCTCCTGTTTGGCTGGTGTACACGTTGAGAGACATTGGCCTTTGGTCGCATGTTCCATCATTCGGAGGAAAAATGGCACTTTCGCTGCTCATGTTCTTCCTGTATTTCGTACAAATTAACATAATGTTCGGCATATTTAATCTGCTGCCAATTCCGCCGCTTGACGGTTCCAGAATTCTGCTTGTCTTTTTGCCGCAGAAAGCATACTACTTTGTTGTAAAATACGAGTTGTACATTAAGCTTGCGCTTATGGCAATCCTGTTCACAGGATTACTTGACGATCCGCTTAACTTCCTGGAAAATGGCGTCTTTTTAGGGTTCTTCGATTTATGGGGCCTTATACCCGGACTTGGATGGACTATTACATGACAGAGATTACATACAAACTGGAAAAATATGAAGGACCTCTCGACCTTATTCTTTCAATCGTGACAAAAAACAAGATGGAGATTAAGGACATAAGGATTTCCGAGATAATTGAGCAGTACATGGCATATGTCGAAGAAGCTAAAATAGTTGACATGGATTATGCCGGCGAGTTCATTACAATGGCGGCGGAACTCATGTACATAAAGAGCAAAATGCTTCTGCCCCAGCCCGAGGAAGAAGATCCGAGAGAAGAGCTTGTCCGTCAGCTCATGGAATACAAGACCGCAAAAGAGGCTGCAAAAACTCTGTCGGAAAGAGAGAGCGAGTTTGCCGGTCGATTTGAAAAAGATACGGTTGAACTGAAACCTGTAATAGGCGAAGACACAAGAATAGATCTGGAACTTCTGACGAAGGCGCTTGCCGGAGTATTCGCCAGAGCGGCTGAAGAAATCAAGCGCAAAGAGATGATGAAGATTCCGAACATCCCGATTGTCAAAAGAAAGCGCAGGACTGTCGAAGGAAGCGCCATTTCAATACTGAAGAAAATGGTGAAGAGAAAAGCAGTTCATTTTGACGAACTTTTTGAAGGTGCTGAGGACAGGACGGATATAATATCCATTTTCTATGCTTTGCTCGAATTGCTGAGGGTCGGAAGGGTTTCCATCGAAAGACCTGACGATTACGACAAGACGGACTCAAACGTCATATTGAGACTTAACACAGATCACACTAGAGAAAAAGAGGCCAACTCCTGATGGATGAAGAGATTGTATTGACTGATCAAGAAATAAAAAGAATAACGGAGGCTGTACTGTTTGCGGCAGGATACCCTGTGACTTTTGATAAACTTGCTGAAGTCACACACACAGATGCAGCAAGAATCGAAAAGCTCGTAAAAGAGTATGCTGAAGAATACAACAAAACGGAACTGCCCAGAGGAGTACAGCTTTTGATACTCGGAAAAGCATGCCAGCTTGTCACAAATGAGGTATTCTCCGACTACGTGAGGGAAGCACTCGGGGTCAAGTCAGGTGGCAACCTCTCAAGATCTTCGCTGGAGACAATTGCAATAATCGCTTACAATCAGCCGGTTACGAGAATGTACATCGAACAGGTCAGGGGCGTTGACAGCACATACGCAATAGGAATACTGCTTGACAGAGGCCTGATAAAGGAAGTCGGAAGACTCGATGTCCCCGGAAGACCGCATCTGTACGGGACAACTGAAGCATTCCTGCGAGTGTTCGGATTGTCTTCTCTTGATGAACTTCCGCCATTGACCGACAGGTCAGACGACTGATATGAGCGGCTGGGGGATATTCGGAATAGTTGCAGGCTCAATTGTTATACTAATATTGATCCTGATAACGATTCCGGTGAGTATCGTCCTGGATTTGTCCGGAACAAAAATACTTGTTTCACTCAGATATACGTTCATAAAGAAAGAACTATATCCGGGAAAACCCAGGGCTGAGAAAAAAAAGAATACCAAAAAAGAGAATAAGCCAAAAGAAATAAAAGAAGAAAAAGACGAAAAACAATCTTTGTCTGACATCATAGACCTCATATCGGACGTGCGTGAAATTGCTTCTTCAGCATTGAAAAGACTGAAGAATCACATAAAAGTCAGGGTTGAGGATTATGACATACTTGTTGCAGGATTTGAGGCATCGACAACAGCTCTTCTTTACGGAGGTCTGCAGATGGTGTTCGGAAACCTGTTTTCAGTGCTTGAACAGAGCAGATGGTTTTCGGTTTCAGACAAATGCAAGGGAATCAATGCAGATTTTCTGCAGGAAAAGGCACATGTGAGTTTCAGACTCAGTGCCAGTATGAGTGCAATAGGTGCTGTCGTGGTATTACTGCCGGCAGTTGTCAAATACATCAGTAACAAAAAAGGAGAGAAGAACAGTGGAAAACAGCTTTGATAAAATTTTTGAAGAAGCAGTCAATACCATTACCGGAAAAGCTGATTCAAAAGTCATAACAGGTGAACCAATAGAAACAAAGAACGGAGTTGTTATAATCCCGGTGTCTAAGGTTTCAATCGGTTTTATAGGAGGCGGCACACAGTTTGCAGCCAAGAACACTGAAAAAAACAATGCAGGGAACGGCGGCGGAATAGGAATGAATTCCGTTCCGGTAGGATTCCTTGTCATATCCGCCGACGGAAATGTCAAATACATAAGCACAAGCGGCGACAACGGTTCAATAACTCTGGACCAGCTCGGCGAACAGATAGGCGAAGTGTTTGGCAAAATCAAGGAAGCCGTATCAAAGAAGAAAGAAAAGAAAGAAGAGCCTGAATCACAGGCAGATATTAAAGCAAAAGATGAGTGAACCCCTAAGGATATCAAAATACCTTTCAGAATGCGGAATCCTTTCGCGTAGGGCAGCTGACGAAGCTATCAGGAGCGGAAAAGTTACAGTAAATGGCCGCACCGCTCAAATCGGTGAGAAAATTGATCCGGAAACAGATGAAGTATGCTACTGCGGCAAAAAGGCGGAGCTGTCCGGAAAGAAAATTTACATAATGATGAACAAACCCGTCGGATACGTGACGACACTGAAAGACGAAAAGAACAGAAAGTGCGTCACAGAACTGCTGACAGGTTTAAACGAACGCGTATATCCGATCGGAAGGCTTGACATAATGTCAGAAGGACTACTTCTGTTCACAAATGACGGAGATATCGCAAACAAGGTAATGCACCCAAGATACAGCAAGGAAAAGGTGTATGAACTCAAAGTGTCGGGTATTGTCAGAAATGAGATACTGGACGCTATGAGGAAGCCATTTGTGATGGATGGTTACACAACCATGCCCGCAGAGGTCAGGAAGATTTCTTCCGATGATAAGTCAACTACTCTGGAAATCAAAATACGCGAGGGACGAAACAGAGAAATACGCAACATTTGCGAAATTGTCGGGCTTAAGATTCTGATGCTCAAAAGGGTGTCGGAAGACGGACTGAATCTGGGCGAATTGAAGAGCGGTTCGTGGAGATATCTTACAGCCCAGGAAATCGAAATGCTCAGAAAAAAATAAGCGAAAAAAAGAGGTAATTATGGTTATTCAGTTAGATGAGGCAAGACTCAAACTAAATTCAATGCTGGCTGATGTAGATGAGTTGGCATCAGCTTTGAAAATAGAAAAACTCAAAGAATCAATCCCTGTTCTCGAAGAAAAAACCACTGATCCGAACTTCTGGAGCGATCCCGAAAAATCAACTGCAGTGCTTCAGGAACTGAAGAGAGCAAAGGATAAAGTGGAATTCATTGAAAAACTCAAATCAAGAGTTGAAGATGACATAGCACTTTGTGAAATGGGAATAGAGGCAGACGATGACGGAGATCTGGAAGAAATCCAGAACGACGTAAAGGACATAGAAAAAACAATAGAGAACATGAGAATTGAAGCTCTCTTGTCAGGTCCTTACGACAAGAACAACGTCATTATATCCATACATCCAGGTGCGGGTGGAACGGAAGCTCAGGACTGGGCTGAGATGCTCTACAGAATGTACATGAGATGGGCAGAGAGACATGGATACAAGACGACCCTTGTTGACTGGCTCGACGGTGACGAGGCAGGAATAAAGAGTGCGACTTTCACAGTTGAAGGAATCAATGCATATGGTTATCTGAAAAGCGAGAATGGAGTACACAGACTGGTCAGAATCTCTCCGTTTGACGCATCGGGAAGAAGACATACTTCTTTTGCTTCAGTTGAAGTAACACCCGAAATTGATGACGACAAGAGCATTGAAATAAAGGAAGAAGATATAGAAGTTACTGCTCATAGATCAAGCGGAGCAGGCGGACAGCACATTAACAAGACAGACTCGGCAATCAGAATCGTACACAAGCCGACGGGAATAGTTGTAGGCTGTCAGACAGAGCGCAGTCAGCTGCAGAACAAAGAGACTGCAATGAAGATGCTCAGATCCAAACTGGCTGAAAAGAAGCGCGAAGAGGATATGGCAAAACTTGAAGGAATAAGAGGCGAGAAAACAAATATTGAATGGGGATCACAGATCCGCTCATATGTTTTCATGCCATACACACTTGCAAAAGATGCAAGAACAGGATATGAAGACGGAGATATCTCGGCTGTCATGGATGGAGACATTGACGGATTCATCAACGCATATTTGAAATACATCTCATAAGGGGGAAAAGAATTATGAAGAAGACTAAATTTTATATCGGACTAGCGCTTGTGATTCAATCATTTGCCGCTCTGGCTTCATTTTTCGTATTTCTGATCAAGAAGAAAAATGTGCTGGCTGCTATTTCTGCAACTCTCGGACTGATTTCAGGTCTTGCAGGTTCATACATGCTGTATGAATGCAAAACTGAAAAGAGCCTGAAAGATGTTGAAGAAGAGCCAGGCGAAAGCATTAGCGATTCTGCGCTGGAAGACGACGTGGACATTGACAGCAAGGATCTTTTTGAAAGAAACGATTGATATCTTATTTTTCGAGGTGCCGCATGAGGATTTCCAGAAAAGTATTATTTGAACTTCCACCAGTCGGAAAAAACAGAAGAAACAGCGAGGGCGACTTTATAAGGATTCCTGACGGAAGGATTATGTTTGCCTACACGCGCTATTACGGAGATACCTGGGACGACCATGAGAACAGTACGATCTGCGCTATTTATTCAGATGACGGAGAGCATTTCGACACTGAGAACATTCGTACGCTGATACGCCCTGAACAATTTGGCGGAACCAATGCCATGAGCGTCACTCTGATTCCGAACGGCAGCGGCGGGATTTCCATGTATTTTATCGTCAAGTTTGACACAAAAGACATAACAAAGAAGCCTGTTCGTGATGAAATATACAGGGTCGATTCGTCGGACGGGTATGAGTTCTCCGGAGAAACAGTGCTGTGTTTTCCGAAGAGTCACGAAGGATATTACTGCATTAACAACAGCAGAGTTGAAGTGCTGAAAAACGGAAGAATTATTATTCCGATGTCAGAACACAAAATGCTTTTTGATCAGAATAAGGGAAAGTACTACTTTGACGAAGAAGGTCATGCCAGATTTGTATATTCAGACGACTGCGGAAAGACCTGGAACGAAGACGTTCAGGTTCTTTCGATGCCTGATGCGCCAGACAAACACGGCCTTCAGGAACCCGGAATGATTGAACTTGACGACGGACGCCTATACGGATACTTCCGAACGGGCAAGGATTATCAGTATGAATCATTTTCATCTGACAACGGTAACACCTGGAGCGAAGTTCGTCCTTCAAGGTTTGAATCTCCACTCTCTCCCATGGAAATATCCAGAAACCCGTACAGTGGAAAATATTATGCAATATGGAATCCGTATAAAGATGAACCGGATAGTGTTGAACACCCGAGATTTCAGAATACATGGGGAAGAACTCCGCTTGCCATAGCTGAGAGTCAAGACGGAATTAACTACAGTGATTTTGTGCTTGTTGAAGAAGACATTCACAGAGGATACTGCTATCCTGCAATTTACTTTTTGAATGAAAAAGAGGCACTGATGTCATATTGCAGCGGCGGAGGGGATATAGTACCGCTTCAGAGAACAACTGTATCCAAAATTACATTAGAGTAATATCTATTGTTTAAAATTTAAGGTTTTTGTGGTGAAAAATGGCTTTTATAATTAAGTACGCTTTTTTGTTCCTGGTTGGATCAGTTACCGGATGGTTAATTGAATTGTTTTTCAGAAGATTCTTTTCGAGTGCCAATCCCGAAAGAAAATGGATAAATCCCGGTTTTTGCACAGGCCCGTATCTTCCGTTATACGGCACAGGCCTGTGTGTGATGCATGCTTTGTCTTCTCTTGACAAAATAAATTTTACCGGATCAACTGTTGTAAACTACATAATAATGTTTGCAATCATGTCAGTGACGATTACAGCTATAGAATTTGCTTCTGGCTGGATTCATCTTAAGTTCACCAAAGTAAGACTCTGGGACTATTCGGAGAGATGGGGCAATGTCATGGGGCTGATTTGCCCGAAGTTTTCTTTGGCCTGGACAATACTGTGCGTCGGATACTATTTCCTGCTTTACAAACCTCTGAGTTCAGCAGCAGAATGGATAGCCGAAGGGAATATTCTTGTTATATTCACTTTGGGGTTGTTCTACGGAATCATGATTGTTGACATTGTTGTATCAATCAATCTGGTATCCAAAATCAAGGAATTCGCCATCAAAAACAATGTTGTCGTCAAATATGAAGAAATCAAGCTCAACATACTCAATTTCAAGAACAAGCAAAAAGAAAAATACCATTTTTTCCTTCCATTCAAGACCAGTCGTCCGCTGTCGGAGCACTTGAATGAATGGAAAAAGACAATGGAAGAGAAGATTAAGAACAGAATTGGAAAATAGGACACTAAAAAACTACATGCACTCAGTATATTGACATAAACATACTAAAATGGTATGATTATAAACAAGAAAAGGCATTCCTTTTTGGGATGTCTTTTTTGACGAAGATTTTCAGCCGAAAGGAACAGATATATGGCAGAAAAAGGAACAGTGCTCCTCGATGTAAAAAGAGTGACCGCAGGAGCAGGAGAAAAGACAATTCTCAATGGACTCAACCTCAAGATAAAAACAGGTGAAATTCATGTAATAATGGGACCCAACGGAGCAGGAAAATCCACTCTTGGGCACACAATAATGGGAAGTCCAGAATACAAAGTCCAGAAAGGACATATTGTATACAAAGACACAGATATTACCAAACTCTCTGCAGATAAAAGGGCAAAACTCGGAATCTTCATGACGTTCCAGGACCCGATTGAAGTGCCAGGAATCACTCTGTCTGCTTTTATACGCAATTCGATTCATGAGATGACGGGCAAGCCAATCAAAATAGGAGAATTCAACAAGAAGCTCTCCGCCTATATGGACATTCTGAAAATGGATCATTCGTATGCTCAGAGAGATCTCAATGTCGGTTTTTCCGGAGGAGAGAAGAAAAAGGCTGAGATTCTGCAGATGCTCATGCTCAATCCTGAACTTGTCATCCTTGACGAGACCGACTCGGGACTTGACGTGGATGCTGTAAGAACAGTTTCTGAAGGCGTCAGGGAGTTTGTCAAGAATGGCGATAAAGCTCTGCTCATAATCACTCACACAACCAAAATAACAGAAGCCCTGAATGTGGACTACACTCATGTTCTGGTTGGCGGAAAAATAGTGAAGACAGGATCCGGAAAACTGATAGACGATATCAATGCAGAAGGATTTGACAAATATATTAAGGTTGGTGAAAACTGATGCCGGACAAATCCAAAATAGTTGAAACTGACAGAAGTCTCTACGACTTCAGATATGAGGAGAATGCAAAGGATTATCACAGAGAAAAATCCGGTATTACAAGAGAAATCGTAGAAAACATATCCAAAGAAAAAGACGATCCCGAATGGATGAGGGAATTCAGACTGCACTGTCTTGAAATATACAACAGAACGGACATGCCTGACTGGGGTCCGGATACATCTGGACTTGACATGAATCAGATTGCCGCTTATGTCAGACACAAAGCCAAAATGCAGTCCGACTGGGAAGACGTTCCGGAAGAAATAAAAAACACTTTCGAGAGACTTGGAATTCCGCAGGCAGAGAGACTGTCTCTTGCTGGTGTCGGAGCTCAGTACGACTCTGAACTTGTTTATCACAACTTAAGGAAAGAAGTGGCAGAAACAGGTGTCGTTTATACTGATCTTGAAAGTGCAATGAAGGGCGAGTATGAGGAGATGATAAAAACTCATTTCATGAAGCTCGTCCCGCCAACCGACCACAGATATGCCGCTTTGCATGGTGCAGTATGGTCAGGGGGCTCTTTTGTATATGTTCCGAAAGGTGTAAAAGTTGACATTCCTCTTCAGTCATATTTCAGACTGAATGCCGCAGGAGCAGGTCAGTTTGAACACACGCTGATTATCGTTGACGAGGGAGCTGACCTTCACTTCATCGAAGGGTGCTCGGCGCCTAAATACAATGTAGCCAACCTACATGCAGGATGCGTTGAACTCTATGTGGCAAAGAACGCAAAACTGAGATATTCGACTATTGAAAACTGGTCGAAAAATATGTACAACCTGAACACCAAACGTGCCATCGTTGAAGAAAACGGAATTATGGAATGGGTGTCGGGATCATTCGGTTCCCACGTTTCGTATCTGTATCCGACAACAATTCTTCACGGTGCAAACTCCAAGATGGAATACACCGGAATTACTTTCTCCGGTGCCGGACAGGATCTTGATACAGGTGCAAAAGTAATTCACCAGGCACCGAATACAACTTCGGTCATGGCATCTAAATCAATTGCAAAAGACGGCGGAATAGGCACGTTCAGAAGCAGTGTTGTCATCAATTCAAAAGCTGTCAATTCAAAAGCTTCGGTGTCATGTGACTCCCTGATGCTGGACAGTATCTCAAGAGCAGATACTATCCCCGCCATGGATATACGAACAGACAAAGCCGATGTAGGCCATGAAGCAAGGATAGGCAGAATCAGTGACGAAGCAGTGTACTACCTTATGTCAAGAGGTATTAAGGAAGCCGATGCAAGAGCGCTCATTGTAAGCGGATTTGCAGATTCAGTTTCAAAAGAACTTCCTTTGGAATATGCTGTTGAAATGAACAATCTCATCAAACTTGAGATGAATGGAAATATGTGAGGTGTGCACCATGGTTAAGGAATTAAAAGTCAATCTGCTCCCCGCAAAAACATTCAGGTATCTCAAAGTTAACGATACAAAACTTGACTTATCCGGATTTGAATTCAACAAACCGGAAAAAAGAACAGCATCAAAGATAAAAAAAGCTTTTGACAATGTAAGTACCGGTATGGGAAAAGACCTTGATACATTTGTTTCCGAGTATGCAGAAAAGAAGTTTGTCAGGGTTACTTCCGGAAAAGAAAGAAAAATATACATCAGCAATCTCAGTCAGATAAACCAGTACCTGTTCATGGTCGAGACCGAAGGAAAACTTACTGTCACGATAGAGAACAGCGGGGACAAAGATTTGTCAGGGATCAGCGCCAAGTTCATTCTTGCTCCGAATTCCAAAGCAAAACTGATTGCCGTTCAGACACTGAAAAGAAAAGGAACATACTTCCTCGATGTCGGTTCCAATGTCGCTGACAACTCCGTTTTCGAGTTTGTAAATGTGGTGCTCGGCGGAGAAAAGAACTATGTCGGATGCAATGCATCTTTATCAGGTGAAAAATCATCATTTGTCTGTGATACAGGGTATATTTGCAAAGAAAAGCAGAGTCTCGACATCAACTACAGAGCAGATCAGATTGCAAAAAAGACACAGAGCAGAATTAATGTCAGTGGAGTTCTTGGAAAAGGCGGATCCAAAACTTTCAGGGGAACAATTGATTTCAAAGTCGGTTCTTCAGGTTCAGTCGGAGGCGAAACCGAAGATGTGCTGACGATAGGAGACGAAGTCATAAACAAGAGCGTTCCATTGATATTGTGCGGCGAGGAAGATGTCGAAGGACAGCACGGAGCCACAATAGGCAGCCTGTCTGACGAAATTTTGTATTACATGAATTCAAGAGGCATTGACAAGCCTACAGCAATAAGAATGGCTGCGCACGCAAGCGTAATGAGAACAGCTTCCGGAATTGATGACAAAAAACTGGTTGCAAGAATAGAAAAAGAGATAGACAAAACAGTTCAATCGGAGTAAAAAATGCAGGATTACAGAAAAGATTTTCCAATATTTATAAGTACAGATTGTGTGTACCTGGATAATGCAGCAACTTCACAAAGACCGCAGTCGGTTATTGACGCGGTCTCCGACTTTTATGTTCAATCTAACGCAAATCCCCTCAGAGGTTTGTATGATCTGAGCATGAAAGCTACAGAAAGATATGAGTCAGCAAGAAAAAAAGCGGCTTCATTCATTGGTGCCGGAAGGGCAGACGAAATCATTTTCACAAGGAACACAACAGAGTCCATCAACCTTGCTGCATACAGCTACGGAGACGATGCTGTAAAAGAAGGCGACGAGATAGTAATAAGTATAATGGAACACCACAGCAATCTGTTGCCCTGGCAAAGACTGGCAAAAGAGAAAAAGGCCAGACTTGTGTTCATGGAGCCTGACGAGTCCGGTGTCATTCCGGAAAAAGAAATAGAAGACAAAATCTGTGAAAAGACAAAGATTGTTGCCATTGCTCAGGTATCCAATGTGATGGGAATCAGAAACCCTGTTGAGAAGATAATTGACAGAGCCCACAGAATGGGTGCAGTTGTTCTTATAGACGGAGCGCAGTCCGTTCCTCATATGAAGGTCAATGTTACTGAACTTGATGCGGACATGTTTGCTTTTTCGTCACACAAGATGATGGGACCTATGGGAATTGGTGTCCTTTATGTGAAAAAGAGCATAATGGAAAAGATGAAACCATTCCTTATGGGCGGTGAAATGATAGAATATGTTACAAGAGAAGATGCCACTTTTGCAGAGCTGCCCCACAAATTTGAAGCGGGGACGGTCAATGCTGCTGACGCATACGGACTTGATGCTGCCATAGATTATCTGAACATGGTTGGCTATGACTATATAGAAAAAAGAGATACCGAACTGGTGAATCAGATGATGGAAGGAATGAAAAAGATGGGACACATAACCATCTATGGTTCAGATGACCCGTCAAAGCACAACGGAATAGTCACATTTAATGTTGAAGGTGTACACCCTCATGATGTATCATCTATATTGAACGAAGACGGAATATGCATAAGAGCGGGGCATCACTGCGCACAGCCTCTGATGCAGTTTATGAAGGTGGGCTCAACAGCGAGAGCAAGTGCATATTTCTACAATACAAAAGAAGAGATAGACAGGTTCCTGGATTGTCTGTCCAGAGTCAGGGAGGTTGCCGGATATGGATCTTAAGTCTTTATACAGGGAAATAGTGAATGAACACAATTTAAGACCTTCACACAAGGCAGCAATAGAAAACCCGGATGTGGTCCTGAGAGGTGTAAACCCCAGCTGCGGAGACGATATTTCACTTCAACTCAAGTTTGACGGAAATGTCATTTCTGATGCGGGATTTGTCGGAACAGGCTGCGCTATATCCCAGGCTTCAGCAGATATAATGATTGACAATATAATAGGACTCGAAAAAGAGGAGGCACTGAAACAGGCTGAACTGTTCATGGGTATGATAAAAGGCGAAGTTCTGTCAGAAAATCAGTTTGACGAGCTCGGTGAAGCAGCCGCCCTCCAGGATATTTCACATATGCCGGCAAGAGTAAAATGTGCCGAACTCGGCTGGAGAACAATGAAAGAAATAATAGATAATAAAAAATAGTATTGAGATTATCTGCATTGAAAAGCGTCAAATAAGCAGAACCAAAACCCAGGAGGGGAGTTTATGAAAAAGATATTAAGTTTATTACTTGTTTCATGTATTCTGTTCACGTGTATATCATGTGCATCAGGCAATACAGGTAAAACCACAAATGAAGAAACTACAGTTGAGACAACAGAAATAACCGAATACGAGCAGGTACAGCTGTCGGTTGCAAATCTTCTGAGTGATTTCAGCCGTTCTGCAACGAAAGAAGTAACAGTCTCAAAAGAACTGGTAAAAGCACTTAACGATTTTACCTTTACAATGAACAAACTGATTACAGAAAAAGACGGCAAGAACACGGTAGTATCTCCTTTGTCTGCATTCATCTGTCTTTCGATGCTTGCCAACGGAACCCAAGGCGAAGCAAGATCACAAATGGAAAAAGCACTTGGAATGAAGATCGAAGATCTGAATGAGAATCTGTATGCTTTTGTAAACGGCCTGTATTCTTCAGAGAACTGTAAAATGAGCATTGCTGATTCTTTCTGGTTCAGGGATGCAGAAGGCGCACTGAAAGTTAAAGACGAATATCTTCAGATAATTGCAGACTGGTACAATGCAGAGATTTTCAAAGCTCCTTTTGACAGCACAACATTGAGTGATATCAACAACTGGTGCAGCAACAAAACAGACGGACTTATAAAGAAGATTCTTGACAGCATTCCCGATAATGCGATGATTTACCTCATTAATGCGGTTTTGTTCGATGCCAAGTGGGAAGAAGAATACAAAGACAGCGACGTCATTAAGAATTTCAAATTCAACAATTATGACGGAAGTACAAAATTTGTAACTATGCTGAGATCTACAGGACGCGTGTACCTGACCGGTTCAGATTGCATCGGTACCAGAAAAGATTATGACGGCGGGAAATACAGTCTTGTAACATTGCTGCCTTCAAAAGGTGTAGATATTTACAATTTCATTTCGTCTCTCGATGCGGATAAGTGGAGTTCGATCTGGAGTTCAAATTCAAAGAATTATGGCTACGAAGTCAATCTGATGATGCCTGAATTCAAAACTGAAACAGAAATGGGATTGAATGAAGTCCTTCAGACTATGGGAATGGTGGATATCTTTACTCCCAAAGCGGATTTTTCAGGTATGGCTGACTGTGCGATAGGCGATCTGGCCGTGTCAAATGTTAAACAGAAAGCATATATTGAAGTGACAATCAACTTTAAATGATTCCCAGAGGTGACTTATGAAAAGTATTAAAAGTATTCTGTGTATAGCGCTTGCCGCACTTACAATTCTTGCTTTCTCTTCATGTTCATACAAACAGGCTGAATTGTACTCAAAGAATCTTCTTGAGGGATATACAAGGAATGAGACGGAAAAAGTTGCCGTGTCGGCCGAGTTTATCAAAGCTCTCACAGACTTCTCGCTTGAACTGAACAAGAGAGTGACTGAGAAGGACGGCAAGAACGTTGTCAATGGAAAAAACTCTTGGCATGAAAGTTGAAGACGTCAACGAGAATCTTTACGCTTTTGTCAATGGTCTTTATTCATCCAAGAATTGTTCGGTTAAACTTGCAGATTCAATATGGTTTAGGGATGACAAAAACGTATTGAAGGTAAGGGAAGACTTCCTTCAGTTAATGGTTGACTGGTATGATGCAGATATTTACAGTTCGCCGTTTGATGACTCAACAGTAAAGGATATCAACAACTGGGTCAAGAATAAGACCGACGGACTTATAGACAAACTCGTTGAAGAACTGGGATCCAATGACATGATGGTCCTTATAAATGCAGTATTGTTTGAGGCAAAATGGGCTGAGGAATACAAATCAGACAAGGTAATCAAAAATTATACTTTCCAGAATTACAACAAAACCGAGTCAAATGTAACAATGCTTGTTTCCACAGAATATGGGCTCTTTAAGGGCAAAAACTATATGGGAACAGCAAAAGATTATGACGGGGAAAAATACAGTCTTGTGACAATTCTTCCGAATGAAGGCGTTGATGTATATGAATTTTTAAGTTCACTTACATCTCAAACATGGAGTGACATGTTTAAAAATGAGATGGGAGCTATTGCCGTTGAGCTTATAATGCCCGAATTCAAGTGTGAATTTGAAAAGAAACTCAACGATGTACTGGAAGACATGGGAACAAAACTTGCGTTTACTGACAATGCTGATTTTTCAGGCATGGATAATACCAAGGCAGATATGTATGTCTCTCTTATCAAGCAAAAGGCTTACATTTGCGTGGACAAAAAAGGAACCAAAGCGGCTGCAGCAACATCTGCAACAATGACAAACAAATCTATACCTCCACGCGATGAAACAATTGTTCTGGACAGACCTTACATATATGCAATAGTGGACAAAGCAACAAATGTTCCGATATTCATCGGGGTAAATGTTAGTTTTTGATTATGGATAACAAAATGACAGGCCGCTGAGTGCGGCCTGTCTGCATGAATGAACTCTTAAGTTCTGTTGTATACTTTTTCAAACCACTGTTCACTTTCGGGAACAGCTTTGACGGGAACGAATGAAGAAACAAAATCTCCGTTGTCGTACTCAATTTCATGAACAAAAGATTTATGATCTTTATCAATTTCAACCGAAGTTGTATTTCTGAGAATCTCAGAAGGTGTCATGTCAGATATGACATATGCTCCACGGCTGTTTCCCCCGTCTTCAAAATAGTCGGTATAAGCAGAGAGAAATGCATACTGAGTAATCAGGATGTCTCTCATCTTTAAATACTCTTTGAAGGCTCCGAATGAATCGGGAGAGCATTTTTCACAATTTGCGATACAGTCTTTAATGGACTGAATCAGTTCTTTGATTTTTTCAGGTGACCTGATTTCAGCTCCGCACCCCGACATCTTCTTTGAATAAGAATCTATAACAGATTTGAATTCAGTCTTGTAATGGATTTTTTAAAATCCGAGTCATTGCCATCAGAATGAGATATGGATTCACTGGCCCTGTGTGCAAATACCTGGCCGGCGAGAAGGGCAGAGCCTCCCGGGCGTTTTACTCCGTAAGTTCCGGCGCATTCTCCTGCAAAATACAGGTGATCTGTATTGGTTGACTTTCCATCACAGTCAATCTCGAACCCTCCGTTGAGGTGCTGGGCACATACAGCTATTTCAAGATAGTCTTTTGATAGATCAATTCTGTGATCTTTATAGAGTTTAACCGCCTTCGGGTTGATTGCATTCAATCTTTCGAATGGCGTTTTTTTATTTGCTCCGGAATTGATAAGGTACTGTTTTGCTTCTTTATGCAAAGTTGAAAACCTATATGTTTTCGGATTGTGAGTGTAGTCCAGATATACTTTGCGTCCCTTTAGAATTTCAGATTCCACGGCAAGGTCCACTTTCGAGCTTCCGGATAATCTGTCCGAACTGAACGGCCACTGATACCCCTTAAGGAATGTGTTTATGAGGACTTCATCTTCTGACATATAGTCATAAAGGAATTCGTGTTCTGTGCCTTTTTTGTTTACAGAAACATATCTCGGAATCGCCTGCTGATAGCTTCCTGAAAGATTCCATCTGAACTTTGTTGAAGCAATGCCGTACTGAGATTCCGTCAGGTTTACCATCCTGCAGCCTGCAAGAATGGCAGGGGAGAATGAACATCCCTGAGATGTCGGATATACGGTCTTTGAATATATTGTTGAGGGACCTCCTGTCGCCCAAACAAGGTCTGAAAAATGAACAAAGAAAACACCATAAGGATTATCTTTACAGACATTTTTTTTGGAGACTGCGGCAATCCCATTGACGTTTGATCCGTCTTTGCAGATTTCAAAGACAAAAGCGTCAGAGATGAAGCGAACGTTTTTATATCTTCGTGCTGATGCTTCAAGTTTTTCAGCCATGTATCTTGATGTGAGAGGTCCGCAGGATGTGGCTCTTACTGAGTCATCGTGGTCAGTTTTGTATCCGACATATTCTCCGTATTCATTGCTGGGAAACGGAACTCCTGCAAGGACTAGTTTATAAAAGGAATACAGAGAATTTGAGGCAAGTGTCAGTGCGATGTCACCATGAGTTGATCCACCTTCAAATATTGCCTCTGCCATACTCTTTACGCTGTCTTTGCCTTTTCCGGAAGTTGTGAGTTTGTAGTATGTCTGTTTATCTGAACCTGCACATCTTGATGTGCCTCCGCGGAGGTGATCTGTAATTACAATTACGTCTTTTCCGAGACTGCCGAGTTCATCAGCAGCGCACATTCCTGCTGCGCCCGAGCCAACTATTGCAACTTCACATGAAAAAACAGGATATCTGCAATTTTTGCTTGAAATGTAATCCATAATAGTCCTTACAGTCTTCTTATGTGGAATCCGCCGTCGACGTTTATTATTTCACCTGTCGAATAAGCCAGGTTTCCTTCTGCCAGCGCACCTATTGTTCTGGCAACGTCTTCCGGTTGTCCCATTCGTTTAATTGGCAGCAGACCGCCTTCTATAAGGCTGTCATATTTTCCTTTTACTTTGCTTGTCATGTCAGTTTCAATGATGCCGGGTCTTATCTCATAAACATTGATTCCGTATTCAGCAAGCCTGTCTGCAAAAAGGGTTACTATCATAGAGGCGCCTGCTTTTGAGATGCAGTACTCGCCGCGGTTTGTGCTGGATGTATATGCGGACATTGATGTGACATTAATTATGGCATCGCCACACTTGTTTTCAATCATCTTGTTTGCTGCATACTGGGTAAGAAAGAATGTTCCGTACAGGTTTATTGACAATACCTTGTCCATGCTTTCCTTTTTCATCTGAAGAATGTCTTCGCGAACGTCAGGTGCAACACCGGCATTGTTTACGAGTACGTCAAGTCTTCCGAATTCTGAAAAGACTGTATCAATCAGATTCTTTCTGTCTTCGTCATTTGAAATATCTGTTCTGACATACATGGAATCGGGAGACAGTTTCCTTATTTCATCCATTAAAGATACTACGGCTTCAGACGACTCTTCGCTTCTGGCGGAGCATATAACGGTGAAACCGAGTTCTGCAAGTCTGATTGCGGTTGCTTTTCCTATTCCTCTGGATGAACCTGTAACAATAGCAGTTTTTTTAGACATAAGTTAATCCTCTTTGTGCATGCACAGTTTTCTGTATATCGGCAGATAAATCTGCTGGTCGCGGATGGGGCATCCCGTCGTTCCGCCTGCTCTCATTATTTCAGTACATTTTCCGCATGAAATACAGGATTTGTTTTTATCCATAAATCCATTCTTCATATCATTGGCAAATCCCTCGTAAGCGAATGCCATTCTTCCGAAACCTACGCAGTCAGCCCGGTTTTCATTCAATAGACCTGCTGCTGCATAGATGGCCTGTTCTTTCAGATAGCTGTATCCTGTTCCTATGAGACACAATTCCGGAATTGCCTGTTTTACGACGTATCCTGCATTCTCCAGTCTTGCAACACCGGCCAGCGGATGTTCTACGAAAACATACGGACCCATGTTTGCAGGTCTGTTTATGTATGAGTTGAAATACGGACTTCCCATCGTCATGTCTATGACGCCTAGTCCTTTTTCAACACATTCTTTCAATAGTTTGACAGGTTCTGTGAAGTCAGGCTGAGGAATCTCGTCCTTTGTGACTCCGAACCCGTACGGGTATTTAATCATGTCGGAAAGACCGAATCTTGCTCCTATTATAATGTTATCCGGAACTGCAGAAACCACTGCGTCAAAGCATTCTCTATATAGTCTCGTCCTGTTGATGTATGAACCGCCATATATTCCTTCGCGGTTGTATGCAGACAGTGATTCACCGAGCAGGTATCCGTGACATGCCTTAATATCTACTCCGTCAAAGCCCGCTTTTACTGCAAGCTTTGCAGCTTCTGCATATTTTTCGGGAAGGGAAGAAAGATATTCGTCGCTTACAGGTTCAACATCTTTGTCGCCCGGTCTGACACGCTCATATTCCAGATTTCTGGTTATGAACAGAGGAGTCTTCGTTGCCGAGTTTTTGGACATTCTTCCCGAATGGGTCAATTGGGCAATGACGGGAGCATCTGAATTCTTTTTCATCTCAGAAATGAGCTCTTTATATACATCGAGATTGTCTTCTGTTATCATGAGCTGATGGTCATTCGTTCTTCCTTCGGGAACAACTGAAATTGCCTCGCTCCAGATGAGTGAAGCTCCGGATCCAGAGAATCTCAGCCAGCGTCTTTTTGTCAGTTCAGACGGTGTTCCGTCTTCAAGTCCGTCAAAACCTTCCATCGGATGTATGGTTATCGGACAGCTAAGTTCCACCTGTCCTGATCTCGTTTTGATGACCGGCCTTTTTTCAGACAGAACGGACGTATCTTTGGATAATGCTATATCCCAGTTGTTTGTTCTGCAAACATATGACAGTTCCTCATAAGAAGAAAAGTTGTACATATATTTGCGTTTCATGTCAAATGCCTGCATAAAAACCTCAAGCCATGTGCGGCAACATTTCCAATGTCACCTCGTATTTTGTTTCTTTGCCTTCTTTATATAGTGAATATACTTCGTACATGTATTGTCCGAGCCTCTGGAATTCTTTTCCTATGCTTCCTGCAACATGAGGAGTCAGTCTTATGTTCGGGAGAGAATAGAGCTTACTTCCGGGAACAGGCGGTTCACATGGATCTGTGACGTCGAGAAGAGCAGTTCTTGTGGGACAGTCTTCCATTGCTTTTATCATGTCCGCTTCGACTATCTGTGCACCTCTGCCTGTGTTGATGAATGTTGCATATTTCTTCATTCTGTCAAAACAGTTTTTGTCAATCATTCCTACTGTAGCGGGAACATTTGCCAGGTGATTTGAAATGACGTCGCACGTACTGAACAGTTCTTCAAGAGATACCTTTTCGCATCCCAGTTCTTCTATCTGTTCTTTGCTCAGGAATGCGTCGAACACCTTTATGTTGACATCAAGTGTTTTCAGTCTTGAAATCACCATTTTTCCTATTGAGCCTGCACCTATGATGCCGACATCGGATTTGTAACATCCGGGATATCCCAATTCAGGGTCGGAATTGTCCCAGTCTTCCGGTCTTCTGACCTCTCGCTGGAAAAATCCTTTCAATGCCAGGACAATTTCTGAAAATGTCACTTCTGCAACAGGAACGCTGTTTGCCATCCATGCGCTGAATACCCTTACTCCGCACTTCAGAAACGGCTCTGCAAAATATTTTACTGTCCCGGCAGCATAGAATATTGCTTTCAGACT